>DASRSQ010000744.1:0-4035 GCA_035656475.1 Gemmataceae bacterium
AATACCGGCGGCTCACGGAAAAGCAGAGCCGTCTGGCCTTAGAAGCAGCGCCTGCCAAATCCCTTGCGGCATCGGCGAAAACCGAAACGGAACACAAAGTGCAAGAGTCTGAGGAATCAGCAAAAACCCTGCCAGAATGGCGCCAAGCCGCCTGAAACGGCAGGGGCCTTCCGAGGATCAAGAAAAAAGCAAGAATCAGATAGGTAACAAGCAAGTCCGGATCGAACGAACTGAGGGAGTCGACCACCGTCCCCGGCACCGTGCAACGCAAGTAGCTGCCGCGCAAACGGGACGAAACTCGGAGAGAGCGCATGTACGAACGATTTACCGACCGCGCGCGAAAGGTCATGCAACTGGCGAACCAGGAAGCGCAGCGGTTCAACCACGAATACATCGGCACCGAACACGTGCTGCTCGGCCTGATCAAGGAAGGCAGTGGCGTCGCGGCCAACGTGCTCAAGAACCTCGACGTTGACCTGCGCAAGATCCGCCTCGAAGTCGAAAAGCTCGTACAGAGCGGACCGGACATGGTCACGATGGGCAAGCTGCCCCAGACCCCGCGCGCTAAGAAGGTCATCGAGTACTCGATGGAAGAGGCGCGCAACCTCAACCACAACTACGTCGGCACAGAACACATCCTGCTGGGCCTGTTGCGCGAGCAAGAAGGCGTGGCCGCCCAAGTCTTGATGAACCTCGGCCTGAAGCTCGAGGAAGTACGCGAAGAAGTTCTGAACCTCTTGGGCCACGGCATCGAGGGGAGCGAAGGCGGCGAGCGCAATCCGGCCGGTGGCGGCAGCTCGTCGGAGTCGACCAAGAGCAACAAGTCGAAGACTCCCGCGCTCGACAGCTTCGGCCGTGACCTCACTGAGCTCGCCCGGCAAGGCAAGCTCGACCCGGTGATCGGCCGCGAGAAAGAGATTGAGCGCGCGATCCAGATTCTCAGCCGTCGCACGAAGAACAATCCCGTGCTGTTGGGCGAGGCTGGCGTTGGCAAGACGGCCATCGTCGAAGGGTTCGCGCAGCGCGTTGTCGACGGCAACGTGCCCGAACTGCTGTGCGACCGGCGGATCGTGGTCTTGGACCTCGCCATGATGGTGGCCGGTACCAAATACCGCGGCCAGTTCGAAGAGCGTATCAAGGCGGTGATGAACGAAGTCCGACGCGCGAAGAACACGATTCTGTTCATCGACGAGTTGCACACGCTGGTCGGCGCGGGCGGAGCCGAAGGGGCGATCGACGCCTCGAACGTGCTCAAGCCGGCCCTGGCCCGCGGCGAGATCCAGTGCATCGGGGCCACGACGCTCGACGAGTACCGCAAGTACATCGAGAAGGATCAGGCCCTGGACCGGCGATTCCAGATGATCACGGTCGATCCTTCGACCAAGCCGGAAACGGTCGAGATCCTGAAAGGACTTCGCGATCGCTACGAGGCGCATCATCGCGTGCAAATCACCGACGATGCCTTGGTGGCCGCCGTGGAGCTGTCGAGCCGGTACATCACGGCCCGCTGCTTGCCGGATAAGGCGATCGACGTTATCGACGAGGCGGGGGCCCGGGTGCGCCTGAAGGCCATGACGCGTCCGCCCGACTTGAAGGAGATCGACGAAGAGGTCGAGCGCCTGAACAAGGAAAAGGAAGAAGCGGTCGCCAACCAGGATTTCGAAAAGGCCGCCGCGCTGCGCGACCAGGCCGACAAGCTGAAGAAGAAAAAGCAATCAATCACCCGCGACTGGCGCGAGAAATCGCGCGAGACCGATGGCGTGGTCGACGAGGAAGTCATTGCCGAAGTGGTGTCGAAGATGACCGGCATCCCGCTGACGCGGATGACGACCGAAGACAGCCTGCGCCTGATGGAGATGGAAAAGGACCTGCACAAGCGGGTCATCAGCCAGGATGAGGCGATCAAGTCGATTTCGAAGGCCGTGCGGCGCAGCCGAAGCGGCTTGAAAGACCCCAAGCGCCCGACGGGCTGCTTCATCTTCGCCGGCCCCACCGGCGTCGGTAAGACGTTGCTTGCCAAGGCACTCGCGGAGTTCATGTTCGGCGATGACGAAGCGCTGATCCAGATCGACATGAGCGAGTACATGGAGAAGCACAACGTCAGCCGCTTGATCGGCGCTCCGCCGGGCTACGTGGGCTTCGAGGAAGGGGGCCAGTTGACCGAGAAGATTCGCCGCCGTCCGTATGCCGTGGTGCTGCTCGACGAAATTGAGAAAGCCCACCCCGACGTGTTCAACATGTTGTTGCAGGTGATGGAAGAAGGCCGGCTGACGGACAGTTTTGGCCGCAACGTCGACTTCCGCAATACGATCCTCATCATGACGACCAACGCCGGAGCAGAGGCCATCAAGAACGAATCATCCTTCGGTTTTCAGTCGCCGGATGATGATTCGACCTACGAGAGCATGAAGACCCGCGTCAACGAGCGGATCGAAAAGGTATTCCGACCGGAATTCCTCAATCGCGTCGACGACGTGATCATCTTCCGCCACTTGGATCTCAACGACCTGAAGGAGGTCGTCGAGCTCGAGGTGAGCAAGGTCCGCGAGCGGCTGTCCGAGCGTGGGCTGAAGCTGATCCTGACCGACGAGGCCAAGAGCTTCCTGATCAAGAAGGGCTCGAACACCGATTTCGGCGCCCGGCCGCTACGCCGCGCGATCGAGAATTACGTCGAGGATCCGTTGTCCGAAGAACTGCTGAAGGGCGAGTTCCAGGGCAAGGACACTATCACGGTCGACGTGAAGAAGGTGGGCGAGGCGAAGCAACTGGTCTTCGACGGTTCGGTCACCGAGCCCGAGGCCGTAGGCGCCGGCGGCGGAAGTACGCCGAAGGCGTAACGGCGGAGTCGCTTCAACTCGCGTAACAAATCTACCGCCGCTCCAGGATGTCGATTCTGGGGCGGCGGTTTTTTGTGCGCGCATGTTCGCGCGTTTGACGCCGGTCATCCGCCTGTCGGTTGATACAGCCACGTCAGCGATACGCGCCGTTCGCGTCGCAAGCCCACCATTCTCGGTTTATGGTGTATTCACACCAAACGTCAACGGGCAATTGGACAGTCGAATAGCCCGTGTGCGAGTAAAATCAGTGTTTGCAGATCTCGGTTTCGAGTTACCGCAAAGCGAAAATGGAGTTTATTGGGGCCACCTCCCCCCTAGCGTACGATGGGCATACGATCATTTGGAAAGGATGGCTAAACGATCAACTGGCGTGTTCGTTCTTCAACGACGCGTTCAAGAGAGTGAAGATCGATAGCCCGGAATTCGAGCAGCTTATGGCCACTCTATGGCACGAGGTCAAGGGGCATAATGTCGACGACGCGTCGCACGACAACAGGGAGGAAGAGAAGGCGTTCATCAAAAAGTACGAACAGCCATTTTCGACGCCATCAAGAAAGCGAAAGCAAGCGGAACATGGAAAAAGGCACTCGACAAGGCCGCCAAGTCGCACCCGTGACTGGCGCCGGCAATCCTTCAGCCAGGTCTCAAGGAGCGCCGTCGCTGCCATTTCTCGGTTTCGCGGTCCTACTAGAGGTCGCCGCGGCAGCAATCGGCCTTGCCGCCTGCAACGCAACATCGAGATTGCGGTGGAATGGCTCATACCACAACGCCACCACGGGACTCTATGTCTTGTCGCTCGCCGTCGCCATTCTGCTCCGCGACCGCCCAACACGCCTCGATTGCTTGTTTTCGCACTCTTCGTGGTCGCACTCCTGTTGGGCTTTGTCCCGCCGACCCTTCCGGCAGTGTTATTCTCGAAGTAAGAGATCCATTCCGCGCTGCCTGTGCATCTGAACTTGCGTGCTTTTGCCTTTCAGCCCGACACCGGCATGGGCTCGCTTCGCAAATGGTTTCGGGATGCCATGACAATCTGTCGCTGTCGATATTCGGAATCGGGGACAAATGGTCGCACCCACCCTCAAGAGGGCTGCCGAATGGCGAAGTGACTGAAACGTGGCACCCTCGTAACCTTGGGACAAAGGGCATCGGAGGGTTTGCTGTGATTCGCGCCGCCGCTTCTGTTACTTCCAATCCGGTC
>DASRSQ010000745.1:0-11241 GCA_035656475.1 Gemmataceae bacterium
GGCTGATCCCAGACGATGCGATCGCCGCGGATGACGCTTTGCTGGGTGGCGTTGACGATGTCTTGCACGATCTCGATGCGATCCTCGAACACGAGGCTCGATTCGTGAGGAGTGAGGGTCAGCATCTGGCAGGTGCCTTTCCAGCCGGCGCCGGTGAACGAAATGTTGCCGACGGCTTTCGCAACGCCGGTCTGCGGATTGGTATCGACGCGATCGCACAAGATGCGGAACTCGACGAGAAAGCGTTCGGAGTTGACGTCCCGCAACCGCGCGGTGAGCTGCGTGCGTTCGCCGACCTTGTCGGTGGTGTACGTCCAGCGCGCGGGCGCCGTCTTCGGCGTCAGCGGCGAGGCGATGGCGACTTCCCTGGCAGGAATGTTCACTGGCGCATTGGGAGCAAACCGAGCCCCGGAATCGATGGGATACCCATATGATTCTTTTTTCTCCGGCATGGGCTGTTTGACGCCGACTTCCATTGGAAGCGCTGGCACCTCAAAAATTTCGAGCTTCGGAGGATGAACGCTTCCGATCTTGAGTTCCGGGATCGAAACCTCCTTCGGAAGTGGCGCTGGTTGAGATAACTCCTTCACCTGCTGAATCGGCTCCAAAGTCTCCGCCGGGTTCTGCGGCGGTTTGCCCCCGATCTGCTTGATCAAATCGCGAATCGCCTTGTCATCATCCGCCACCGCGCGCCGCTCTACCGTCTGTGGCAGCGACACCGGCTGCGCGGCGACCAGCGGCGCGGACGGCACCAACGGTTCGGTCTGCATCACGACCGGCGGCGCCGGAATCACGATCGTCGGCTGGCCGGGAACGTTCAGCGGAAACGCCGGCGGCGCATTCTGTTCCTCGACTGCGCCGAAGGGAGATGTCGGCATAAGCTTGCCTGCCCCTTTTTCCGGGCTTGCCGCGTTTGCCGTCGCCTTTGAAGCATCCTGGTTGCGCGGCCAGAAATAGTAATAGGCGCCGACGTTGATGCCCAGCAGGAGAAACACGCCGATCTTGGCCAGGGACTGATTGCCTTCCATAGCCATCACTCCTTACCTCGCTTACGCGTCGGGCTAGTGCAACAGAAGCGTGCATTCGTTCGGTGCGCAAGCGACGAGACCATACCCAAGTGACCATGCGGTGTCACTACGGATTTTGCAGGCATTTCACGGTCCCGATTTGGCAAAATGTACAAAAACAGTCAAGCAGGCAAGCATCAACGACGCAGGACGCGATAAAGAATTCCGTTGTGCGACCTGTAGGGAGAACAATCAGCGTACCTTTTCTCAAACTTCCTCACGTTGGTTTCTCTCCGCTCCGAACCCGCGCTATAATATCGTGCACGGGACGAAGGAAAGGTGAAGAGGCAATCACCTGGGTATCACCCTTAGGCAACGCACCTTCTCCCCGTGGTTGGCAGATACGATGTGGACGGTCAACTCCGTAGCAGGCCCCATCATCTTCGCTCAAGCCGAGCGATCGGAAGGGGATCTCCTCTGTGCCATCGGAGCGTTGATCGGTGTCCTGGCACTTGGTTACTGGGCGATCGCCAAGGTCAAGAAATGGCGTGAGGAAACAGCCGAGGAAGTCGGCCCCACGTCCTACGAGCAACTCGACCACTTTCAACAGATGGTGGACGAGGGGCAGCTTGACCCGGAAGAGTTCGCTCGCATCAAGGCGCAACTGGACGCGAAGGCATTGCCGCCGGAACACGGCAACGACGATCCACCGAAATCTGAACAGCCACCCGATACATCCATTCGGGAATCGTGAACGCGTTGCTCCACCTCTATCGGGATGAGTCTTGATGGGCGGCGCATTCTCGCGTAAAATGTCGGTTTAGCCGACCCATTTCGCGCGGACGCCAGCTTGACGTCAACCAAGGAGATTCGAAGTCCATGAGCAATACCGGCACGGGAAGCGGCGGTCGTAAGACGCCAACCAGCGGCACCACGGGCCGCAATCGCAATGCCTTCTGCTCGTTCTGCCGTAAGAGTTATCGCGACGTCGGCCCGCTCGTCGAAGGCCCCGGCGACGTCTACATCTGCGGCGAATGCGTCGAGCTCTGCCAATCGATCATCGACCAGGAACGCAAACGACGCGGCATCACCAAGACCGCCGTCACCAACATCCCGTCGCCCCGCTCCATCAAGGAAAAAGTCGATCAGTACGTGATCGGCCAAAACCGCGCCAAGAAAGTCCTCTCCGTCGCCGTCCACAACCACTACAAACGCCTGAGCCTGGGCGACGAAGGCCATACGGACGTCGAAGTCGATAAGAGCAACATCCTGCTCATCGGCCCGACCGGCAGCGGCAAGACCCTGCTTGCTCGCACCCTCGCCAAGATCCTCGACGTCCCGTTCGCCATCGGCGACGCCACCACCCTGACCGAAGCCGGCTATGTCGGCGAAGATGTCGAAAACCTCCTGCTCAAGCTGCTCCACGCCGCCGACTTCGACATCGAGGCAGCCCAGCGCGGTATCGTCTACATCGACGAAGTCGACAAGATCGCCAAGACCACGCAGAACGTCAGCATCACTCGCGATGTCTCCGGCGAAGGCGTCCAGCAGGCCTTGCTCAAGATGCTTGAAGGCACGGTGAGCAACGTTCCGCCCCAAGGCGGCCGCAAGCATCCCGAACAGCAGTACATCCAGGTCGACACCACGAACATCCTGTTCATCTGCGGCGGCACGTTCGTCGGCCTCGAAGACATCATCGCGAAACGCCTGGGCAAGAAGACGATCGGCTTCGGCGCCTCGGCCGAGCATCGCGAACGCAGCATGGGCGAGGTCCTCGGCCAGGTCACCAGCGACGACCTCCTCGAGTTTGGCATGATCCCCGAATTCATCGGCCGTCTGCCGATCCTGGCCCCGCTCGACCCGCTCGACGAGGAATCGCTGGTCAAGATTCTGACCGAGCCGAGGAACGCGTTGGTCCGCCAGTACAAGAAGTTGTTCGACATGGAAGGCGCGGAGCTCGAGTTCACTGACAAGGCGCTGCACCTGATCGCGAAGATGGCACGCGATCGCGACACCGGCGCCCGCGGCCTGCGCAGCATCGTCGAAGAGGTGATGACCGAGTTGATGTTCGAACTGCCCGAGATGGAATCGAAGGGCAAGTTCACCGTCACCGAAGGCGTCATCCGCGGCAGCGAGTCGATGTTCGAGAAGAAGGCCCCGGATAAGAAGAGCGCCTAGTCAACCACAGAAGCCCAGGGGGTGAGCGTACTTGCTAACCCCTGGGATCGTCAGCGACATTATCCCAGGCTCACGCCTGGGTTTTTTGTTTTCACCGCTTGATCGCCGCCGGCACCGGATCGATCGCGAAACCCCAGTCGGTCGGCTGATAACGCACATCGAGGTGCGGCGTTTCCACGCGGCGGTTCTTTTCCGTCTTGCTAATCATCACCGCATCGAGGATGCCGGTCGTCAGCAGCGTGCGCTCGACCGGATAGACGGCGTGGCCGGTCTGAATCATCGCGTCGATTGCCTTGAGCTGATACTCGAAATGGGCAAACGGATCGGGTTGCTGGAGATAATAGGCACACGAGGCGATGCGGTCGTCGCCGCGGATTCGGCCCGCGAAGGTGAAGGCGCCGCCGTCTCCCTCGTAGGTCCAGCCGTTGAGCATCGCGACCGCTCCTTTGAAGCCGTCGCGGTACTCGATGACAAAGACGCCGGCGTCGCGTGTGTTGGTCGTGATCTTGCGATAGTCGCCGGTTGCATGCGCGGGAACGTGCGCCATGGCAGCTTCGAGCAGCTCGCGCGAGAAGACGCCGCGATCCATGGCGCGCCACATCTCCTCGCCTTGCAAACAGGTCACCGCACGCACGCCGGTCTCGCCGCCGCGGCGTCGCTCGGCCATGCATTGCAAGCCTTCGAGTGCGTGAAAGCCGTACCCCTCGAACGGGCCATAGCCGACCTGCACCGCCTCGACCAGTTCGCAATTGCGAGGCAGCCTTAGTGCCGGCCGACGCCAGCTCACCGGCACCGATGAGCCTGCCATGAACGGGAACATCAATTCGCGCGACCGATCGTACATCCACTTGCCGTCGGCCCACGCGTAGGCGAGGTGTTTGTCGTTGAAAACGGGCACACAGCGGCGATACTTGGCGAAGACATCGGTCACCGCCTCGAAGAATCGGCGGCGCGGATACTGGATCTGCCCGCGCGCGTTGGTCGGATACCGGCCATGCTCGCCGATGCAGATCACCGCATCGACCGCGACCTCCTTGCGGCCCAGCGTCACCGCCCCCGCGATCGTGTCGTAGATCGTGAAGCCATGCTTCTTCGCCAGGTCCCGGCTCATGTCGTTCTTCGGGAACTGATCGACGAACATCGACACCACGCGCAGATTCGGGAATTCCTTGCGGTCGTAGTGATAGCCTTCGAGAATCTTGCCAACAATGACGTCGGCATGCGAATGGCGCCGATATTCGGTGACAATGGCGGCGACGCGCTTCGGTTCATTGCGTTGCGGTTGTGGCATGGTTGTGCTCCACAGGCGTATGGTAGAGCATGGCGACAAAACGCGCGAATTGCAAGAGGCTACCGCGGAGCAATCGTACAACCCGAAACGCAAGCTTGCATTCAGGTTGCTATGGCGAGCGCGCGGGCCATCCTGTCGATCGCCCTTATTTCTCCGATAATAACGCGGCACCTGCAATCGGTTAGGATCACGCCATCATGCTGACCTCGCGCGGGTTTTATTTTCTGACGCCGACGCTCGTCCTTCTGGGAGCGGCGGTTTTGCTGGGCGCGATGCCGCTCGTGCTCATCTGCTTCACGCTGATTACCTGGTTCCTCGTTCAGTGGTTCCTGTTTCTGCTGCGTGTTCGCGTCACGATGCGACGATTGCGCGTGGAACACGCGCTGGTCACCTCGCGGGGCTCGGTGGAATCGGTCTGGGCTGAGCAGAAAATGGATGTCATGGTCACGCTGACCACCGACGGTGTGCTCGGCGTGCCCTACATCGTCGTCAGCGAGCGCCTGCCCGCCCTCGCCAGGCTGCATGATGGATCGCTCCGCACCGACGGCGCCCTGGCGAAGGGCCGGCCGCTTTCCTTTGCGTATGCGATCGAGGCAAAGGCGGCGGGCTGGCTGCGCTTCGAGGGGGTCAAGGTCGAGTTCGCCGATCTCGAAGGATTCTTCACGCATGTCACGTTCGTGCGCGAGGGACGCGCGTTCCGCGTCCTGCCGACGCTGGCCGTCGAGGCCACGCAGCCGGCATTCATCAAGCAACATAACGCCCTGCCGTTGCTCGGCTCGCATCGGCACGCTCGGCCCGGCAGTTCCAGCGAGCTACTCGATTTGCGCGATTACATTGCCGGCGATCCTCCGCGCATGATCGCATGGAAAGTCACCGCTCGCCGCGATCGGCTCATCACGCGCGAATTCGAGAGCGAGGTGCCGATCCGCTGCACGCTGTTCCTGGACACGTCGAACTCGGTGCGCATCGGTCCTGTCGGCGAGACCGCGCTGTGCAGACTCGTCGAAATCGCAGCCGGCATCGCCCAGGCGAACGCGGCCGAGCGCGACCTGACCGGCCTGTGCCTTTTCGACGATGTCGCGGTGCGCGACTTCGTCAAACCCGGCCGCGGTTCGAAGCATGCCCTGCGCCTCCTCGGCCATCTCACCGACGTTGCCGGGCTGATCGCCCATGCACCGACTGCGACCGTGCGCGAACTGATCCCGCATGCCTACGGCCTGGCGCAGGATGTCTTTCCGGAACTGCTCGATCGCGACGTCAACTGGTTCCCCGGCTGGCTGCCCTTCTGGTCGCCGCAGCCGAGCTGGACGAAACCGCCTGGGGCCCCACGCGGCAGTAGCCGGCTATCGCCGGCGTATCATCGCGAATATCGGCGGCGCAAGCAGGTGTCGGCCATCCTCGCCGTCCGTTACGATCTCGGCGCGGGCGGCTTGGCCCGGCTGCTGGAGGATGACGAACAGTGTGTCCGCTACATGCAACGCTTCCTCGCCGAGCACCAGGTGGCGCTGCCGTTCCCGTTGTACGACCATGCCGGTCGCTACGTGTGTGCAACGCCGGCAAAGGCGCAGGTGCTGGCGGGGGCGATCTTGAAGTCGATCACCCGGGCCAAGGACAATGAGCTGTTCGTCCTGTGCATTGATTTGCTGGAGATGACCGAGCAGATCGCGAGCCTCGAACGCGCGGTCTGCGTGGCCCGGGCGAAGCATCATCAGGTGATCGCGATCTGTCCCTGGCCCGCCGGCGTGCGGCCGCCCGGCACGAAGCCGAAGGAGTGGAGCGGCCCGTTCGATGTGCAGCGAGCGCTGGCCGAGCTTGCCACCGATCAACTGCATCAGGCATACGCCGCCGTCGAGCACGCCTTGGGACGTTTCGGCGTGCCGGTCCTGTGTGCCGCCCAGCGCGACGCGGTCGACTGGATTCTGCAACGCATGCGCCGGCTGCGGATTCAGGAACGAGGTGTGCGATGAGCAACGCGGAGCCCACACCGCCTGTCCTAGAGGCGGCCCCGCAGGGTGCCGCTGCGCCCAAGATCACCCAGCGCCACTATCAAGCGCTTGCAGGCCTTGCGCTCGCAGCCGTCTTTCTTCTGCGACTGCAGCAAGGGAGCGGATTGCAGGAAACAGCGCTGATTGTCAACCTATTCGTTTTGATGTTCGGCACCATCAGCTTGCTCTACCGGGTGCGGATCGCACCCATTTTGGTACCGTGCGCACTGGGATTGCCGATGCTATTTGAACAATACAATCTCAATCAGTTCCATTTCGAGAGCCGGGGGATGCATGTCATGGACCTCGGCGACGTGTTATTGTGCGTGGCCCTGCTGACGTATCTCGTATCGATGTATCGGCTAAACGGCTTGCGGTTCGGGTTGCACCCTCCCGATACGCGTGTCCCGGAATCCACGGCGGCGCGAACGGAGACCTCGTTGTCCCCCGCGGAGCTGATCGGACTGGTCGTGCCGATCCCCGCCAGCGCCCTGTTTGCTCAGGTCGCGTCCCTACTCCTTCGGCAACGCTGGTCGCTGTATGATCTCCCGCTGCGCTGGCAGCAGTTTCTCATCGTCGCCTGGACGCTCCTGCTCGTGCTGTTTCTGGCAGCACACGCCTTCCAGTGCTGGCGCCGGCTGCAGATGGATCGGACCACCGCATTGTTATTCCTGCAAGACATCCTCTGGCGCGAAACCCGTGGCGCACAGCGCTCCATCAATCGCTGGATCGTCTGGCGGAAACTTCGCGACCGAAAGTGAGGTTCCCATGCGATTCTGGATTCGCGAGATCATGGGCTGGCTGCTGGTGCTAGCAGGCCTCTATGGCTTCGTCGTGTGCCTGGGCCTGCTTGTCTCAGACAGGCCGCAAATGATCGAGGCCGCCATCTTCACCGTCCCCTGCATTTTCGTCTTCCGCGGCGGCATTCACCTGTTGAAGGTCGCAATCGCCGCCCGCGCCGCGATGCAGGCAGAATCACGCATCGCGCGGCCGGCCGCGGAGAAGACGCCGGCGCGCAAGAGCGATGCACATTGGGATTGGTAGCGGTATTCAATTCATGGGATATCCCAGCCTCCGCGCCTGCGTCACCGATCTCGAACGAAGCGGCCAGCTCGTGCGCATCGATGACGAGATCGATGCACATCTCGAAGCCGCCGAGATTCAGCGGCGCGTCTATCAAGCCGGCGGCCCGGCACTACTGTTCAGGCGCGTCAAGGGTTGCCGGTTTCCGATGGTCAGCAACCTGTTCGGCACGCTCGAACGCACGCGCTTTCTCTTTCGCGATATGCTGACAGCGGTGCGGCATCTGGTCGAGTTGAAGATCGATCCGGCGGCGTTCTGGCGCAATCCGTGGCGCTATCGCGATGTGCCACGTACGCTCTGGTTCCTGCGGCCCAAATTCGTGCGCTCGGGGCCAGTCCTCGATGGCGTCACGACGATCAGCGAATTGCCGCAGCTCGTGTCGTGGCCGAAGGACGGCGGGGCGTTTATCACGTTGCCGCAGGTCTATACCGAGGACGCCGATCGGCCCGGCTGGCGGCATTCGAACCTCGGCATGTACCGCGTGCAACTCTCGGGCAACCAGTATCAGCCGAACCGTCAGATCGGGCTGCACTATCAGATTCATCGCGGCATCGGCGTGCATCACAGCAAGGCGATTCGCAAGGGCGTGCCTTTCCGCGTCAACATTTTCGTCGGCGGCCCGCCGGCGATGACTCTTTCCGCGGTGATGCCATTGCCGGAGGGCTTGCCGGAGTTGACGTTTGCCGGCGCGCTGGGCGGCCGGCGCGTGCGACTGATCGAGATGCCCTCACCCCCAACTCCTCTCCCAGGAGGAGAGGGGAGAATGTTACCGCTCGCCGCCGATGCGGATTTCTGCATCACCGGCACCGTCGATCCGAATCAACAATTGCCGGAAGGCCCGTTCGGCGATCATCTCGGCTATTACAGCCTCGCGCATCCGTTTCCGGTGCTGAACGTCGACAAGGTATATCATCGCCGCGACGCGATCTGGCCGTTCACTGTCGTCGGCCGGCCGCCGCAAGAGGACACGAGCTTCGGCGCGATCATTCACGAGATCACGGGACCGATCATCCCGACGGTGGTGCATGGCGTGCATGCGGTGCACGCGGTCGATGCGGCCGGCGTTCATCCGCTGCTTCTCGCGATCGGCAGCGAGCGTTACGTCCCTTATGCGCCCTTGCGCCGGCCGCAGGAATTGCTCACCTGCGCCAATGCGATCCTCGGCCAGGGGCAGTTGTCGCTGGCAAAATATCTGCTGATCATCGCGAAGGAGGACGCGCCCGACCTCGACATCCACGACATGCCGCGTTTCCTGATGCATCTACTCGAACGCATCGACTGGGCACGCGATATTCACTTTCAGACAGCGACGACGATCGACACGCTCGACTATTCCGGCAGCGGCCTCAATGAAGGCTCGAAGGTGGTATTAGCCGCCGTCGGACCGGCGCGGCGAACGTTGCCGACGCAGGTGCCGAGCGATCTGCGCTTGCCGGAGGGATTTCGCGACGCGCGGGTGTGTTTGCCGGGCATCCTCGCGGTGCAAGCTCCCCGCCACGAGGCGGCGGGGGACGCTGAGATGGAGTCAGGATTGCGGCGTTTTTGCGAGGCGTTCACGCCGGGCGATGCGATCAACGCGTTTCCGCTAATCGTGCTGGTCGACGACGCGGAGTTCACGGCGCGGACGCTGAATAATTTCCTGTGGGTGACGTTCACGCGCTCGAACCCGGCCGCCGACATCGCGGGGATCGGCGCGACCACGCACCAGAAGCACTGGGGCTGCCGCGGCTCGCTGGTGATCGATGCCCGCATCAAACCGCATCACGCGCCGCCGCTGGTCGAGGATCCAGCGGTGACAAAGCGCGTTGATGCATTGGCGGCGCCGGGGCGGGTATTGCACGGGATAATTTAGCCGGCCTTCTTGAGTCTGGCGGCAAAGTCACTCGGGTCGGCAATCCCATACAGGTCCAGCGATGTGCGCACCGCAAGAAGGTGATAGTCGAGGACACTCTGTGACTCTGGAGTTTCGGGGAAGATGAACCGGGCACCGGTCGACTCGTGCTCATAAATGCGAGCATCGCCGCGGAGCTTGACCGTTCGGGAAGTAAATCCGAGAGATCGAAGCACCTTATCCATTTGGCCGTAGGTCACGTCAGTCGTCATGGTGCGTCTCCATCAACTTGATGTTGCGCGCTGGTTTGAGGGCGCGCATCTTTGCAATCGCCCGACGATTCAGACTTTGATTCATTGGCACTCGAATCCGAATTGTCCGAGCGCCCTTCTTTGGCCGACGGCCGCCATCCGCCGAAAAGTACTCGTGAATCTCGACCCAAACTGCTCGCCGATCCGCAGCATCATATAGCACGAGGATTACTGGGACTTTCTCAAGCATCCATAGGTTATAGTCCCGGATATCTAAATCATAAACGAAAACCGATCCAGATGGGTGAAGTCTTTCGGTCGCTTTGATTTGTATTGCCACGAAATCAGGTTCAATGTAGCCCCGTTCATCGTACGTGAACATCACAAGGTCATATCCGTAATCACGTGTCAACTCCTGAGAAGTGTGTCCCTCATCAATGATGAACCGTTGCACGTAGTTCAAACTCTGATCAGCGATAATGTGCTGACGAGTCCGCTGTTTTCGCGGGCCGGACGGATTGCTTGGCATTTTTTGCCCTGAGTCAATTTGTTGGCGTCGCCGCGGCTTCTTTCGCTTTCCGCGCAACCCGCGCGTCGATGAACGATTTCACGCACAGCGCGACGAAGACCAGGCACATCACCGCCATCGCGGTTTGCTCTCCCTTGGCCAAACCGAATTCGTCGCCCGCGATCAAGCCCTTCACCACCATGTACGTGGGAATCGCGAAGCCAACGAGACCGATCAACGCTGCTCCGTGCATCGCATGCATGCGAAACTTCTCGTTGCGAGCCAGCACGCCGAGCACGAAAAGCGGGATGCCGAAAAATGCGGGGATCAAAGCGGTGATACTGACCATGGACGTGTACACATACATGCCGCCACCCAGCAGCGTGAGCAATACGCCAAACACCATCGCGATCGGGGCCATGAATACTCCTCGTGATCCTCGCTTACGCGTCGGGCTAGTGCCCATGGTCAATCTTCGCGCAAGCGATTCGCCAGCAGTTGATGGAAATAATATCCGCCCGCCTCGCGCTTGACGCTGAAACGGCCGGTGTCGTACGTTCGGCTCTTGAGGCCGCGCTGCACCTCCTCGCACACGCCCCAGTCCTCGAGTTGCACTTGGTGCGCGACGGCGATACTGTCCGCGTTGAAACGCTGCGCTTCCTCGGTGCCGATGTCCGCAAAATAGAAATCGAAATACACCCGGCACCGATCGGGGCCGAGCGGCACCACCAGGTTCGTGTCCATGACGCCCTGGTACAGGTTGACCATCAGATTGGGGAAGATCCACCAATAGTAGGCGTGCGAACCGGTGCGGACCTTGCCGACGGTGGGATCATCGGACACTTTGATCGGGCTGACCTGCACGGTGTTGAAGCGATGCAACTCGGTGCGATAGTTGGCGTAATCGAGCGCGCCGGCCAGGCCGGGATGGACGGTGTTGACGTGATAGCCGCCGTCCTGGTAGTTATCGACGAACACCTTCCAGTTGCATTCGAGCACATATTCGCGGCGATCGACGAAGTGCAATTTCTCCAGTCCCATCTGCTCCGTCATGTGCGGAAACGGCGCCAGAAACTCGGCCAGCGTCTGCTTCGGCGTCCCCTGATG
>DASRSQ010000746.1:0-4823 GCA_035656475.1 Gemmataceae bacterium
CGAGAATTGAGGCTGTAGAATTGTCCCGAAGGTCAGCTTCCAAAAATTCGCGATCCCTCAGCTAAGCCTTGACAAAGCACTAGTAACCCCAAGGGGGCTCGAACGCCGGCGTGGAATCCCTGGAAAAAGCCAGATTCTGCCAAACCGCGCTGCAGAATCCGGTGCAGATCCCGCCTGATCTTCAAGCGATCATCGATTCGTGGATGAGTTTGCCGGAAATACTGCGTGTCAGCATTGTAGCGATGGTACAGGCTTCGAAACATCCGCAAAGCCAGTAATCGTTCGCAATCCGCGCCGAGGTGTTCCACGCAGACATTGCTGATGCACCGCAATCCGTCGCCAGACGGCCGGCATCCCCGTTAGTCCACCAGACGCAGCTCGCTCGGCGCGGGGTCGATGGACAGCAACAGTGGCCGTTGCATGTGCGGAAACGAAACGACAGCTTGACCAGGCGCCAGCGCGGGCACTCGGTTCCATAAGCCCTCATCGATGCCACTCACCGTTCGTTTCAAGGTGCTTACGACCAGCGGGTCCGTAATCTTGTGCAGGATATACGAATTCACAAGGCCAAATACCTGGCGCGGCAAATGCTGCGGCAATTGCGTGACGAACACGAGCCCCAGCCAGCGCTTTCGGCCGCGCTTGGCAATGCGTGCCACCTGCTCGAATAGCACGTTCATCTTCTCGATGCGCTCGGCGCTCAGAAATTCGTGGGCCTCTTCAATGATAATTAGCGTACGGCTCGGCGCAATACCCTCATGGCCCTTCTTCCTCGCCTCGTCGTAACGCTGATATGCCGCGTCTTGTGCGTCCTGCACGCCGTGAAGCAAGTCAGCGATCACGATGTTGTTCAGCTCTGACACGCCGGAATCCGAAAGATCGATGACGGAGACCGTGCCGGGTTTCAGCATGTTCTTGTAAATGAGCGGTCTGGCGCCTCCCTCGTTGTTGTCGAACACCTTCAGGCGGTTGAGCCTGCCCAGACGGCCAAGGAGTGCGCCCCATGAGACGGGACTGTCCATACGTTCGGAATAGATCCGATTCCGCAAGGCCGTCGCCTCTTCCGGCGTGGCCAGGCAGGCATTGAAGGGATGGAACTCTTTTTTCTCGCCGTCGTCCTTCTTTTTATCAGCGGCGCGGAGACAGGCGGCGACGACATCCATGAGGAAGCTCAGCGTCAGCCGCGGATAGCCGCGCTCGAACTCGTCCACCTCCATCGCCAGGCGTTCTTGTTCCGCGTCGCCTTTGACTGGAAAGATGTTGAGTTCACGCATCACCTCCTTGGCGATCTCATAGGCCTTCATGAAACGCACCTGCTGCGGCTCCGTGAGCCCCAGGATTTCGACTGCGGCGTAGGGCGACAACCAGGCGAACTGCAACGAAAACGGACGCAGATTGGGATGCTGCGGGTTGGCGCTATCCCGGCCGACCAGATGATAAAGCGTCATCAGGTCCGCGCGAATGCCGTCCGGCTTCAGCTTGCGCTGGTCCAGCGCAGTTAACATTGCCTTGTTCGTGGTCTTCTCGTGCAGGCGGGTGTATTCGCCTTCGACGTCGAGAAGAATCACGCTCATGCCTGCAGCCTGGGCCTGGTAGACAAGCGATGCGATGGTCGTTGACTTGCCTCCACCGGTGGTGCCGAGCACGGCGGTGTGACGTGGAAGGACCGATTTTTGATGCGATGGAATCCCGGCGACGACGTGCTCATAGCCGACGACCAGCCCAAGCCGCATCTCGCCTGAAGACTTGAGCACTTCGGCCGCCTCTTCGTCGGACAAGGGAAAGACCAGACTGTTGGGCAGCGGACGAAGACGAGGCGGAGCCAGTGTTTGATCGGCCTGTTCCTCGCCGAGGATGGTAACCTGCACGCGGCCGTGAAATGGCGGCTGGTATTGCCCGCCGCGCACCGCTACCGTGGTTAGAAACGGAGAATCGCCGCGTAAACTGTCGGGCTCCGCAAATGGACCGGCGACGACCACGCCCAGGTACGTTCGGCCATCTCCCCGGCTCTTGATGCGCATCAACGATTGCGACGGAACCTGTTGCAGCTTCGCCTGTGGCACCAGGATCGTGATGGTATTGTCCTCGCTGCCGGGCAGGTCGAACGTGGTCACACCAATGGCGCGGTCCCAATCTGGATCGCGCGTCAGCTCGCTGCCGAGTTGCTCGACATCGGCTTGCAAGCGGTCCGCCAATGTGGGTTCTGACATGGTCACTCCCATTGCTACTGCCTGTTGGTTCGTTGATTGGAAAAGCGTCCCGGTGCGCCCGCTAACAGGTATGCCGATTCCGCCAGCCCCGCGAGCGTGTCGCCAAAAATCGCGTCACAAACGTGGCGCGCGAAGCCGATCAGCATTGGCGCGCCTCGCAACTCGTTGAGAACGCTGTCGGCCAGCACCACATGAGCGGCGTAATCCGCGTAGTCCACGTGAGCGTAGAACAATTGCGCCGGCGCATGCATCGAAGCCCGAAACAGGCCGACGACGATCTGTGATGCCACGGTTTCAATGAAACGAGGAATCCAGTCGGGCGCACGAATCGCCTCATCGTCCCACATCAACTTCGCCTCGGCATTGATGGCAAATCGGCGTTGATGGAGCCAATCGTCCAATTGCTCCTTGAGGGTTCCGACGATGGCGAATTCCATTGGATGGAGCGCCTGCGCGATGGTGAACAATAATCGATCTTTCGGTTCGCTGGCGACGAATACGAAATGTGGATGGGAGTTGACCAGTTCGCGAATGACATTGGTGCCGGCGACCATGAGATCGAGATTGCTGCCGCCGGTCAGCAATTCATAAGTGATCGGATTGCCGTGCCCCATGCGCCAGCGCGCCTTGGATCGTCGGGCCAGGATGGCGCGCTCGGCGTAGTCGAGGAGGGCCTTCTGAATCAGCTCGCCCATGCCATCGTCGCCCGAGCCGATGGGGCGCGCCCGCCGTTCCAACAGGGCAATGGCTTCCTCGACCGGATCGTCGAACGATTGCCGCAGATCGCGGCGAAACAGGCGCTGGCCCCACGCGTTTTCGCTGCCTTGATAAGACACAAGGCTCACGCCGACCTGATAGATGGTCAACGGCAGCGTAGCATGAACCTGGATCGCGCCGTCGCAGGCCTCGACGCCGCCGCGAAATAGCAGGTCGCGATGGATTGCCTTGATGATCTCGATGTCGGCAGCGTGGACCCCGGCATTCTTCGGCGCGCCATTGCGTGTCTGCAACTGAGGGAAGACTCTCTCTCGATAGACACGCTGGTAACTCGTCTCGCGCCCGACAGCGTCACGCACTTCGCGATCAATGCGAACGTAGTCGTCGCTCAGATCTCGGCCGACGCGCCACGTAGCAAGATCGATCGCTTTCAAAATGCTCTCGCCAAAGCTCGACGCGAAGGCTGCCGCAGAAATAGGCGGGGCTTCGCCGTTTCGTGGTTGGCCATCACCACTCATGGTCATCTCCAGGCAATCACTTCAAGATTCCAAGGATGCGCAGCCAGGGCTCCGCACGCTGTGTTGGCAGCAACAGCGCGGAATATCGCCGGGCCTGCAAGCCAGGCAATCCGAATTTCTCGACGAGAACATGCTCGATCGCGTCGCTGGACCTTGCGTTGCCAACAGCCGCCGATACCTCCGTGGCCGGCGCGAGGAGCTCGTAGGCCAGGCGATCTGCGTCGTTCTCGGCACTCAGGATGCCGTCGTCGGATATCGCACCATCCGCATCGCGCTCGAACAGAAGCACGTGAAAGGCGATGGGAGCAAAACCGAGCAGAGACTGCACACGTTCGGCATGGCTCGCCGGTCGTATGCCGTCGAACACATCGAGGGCCGTCTCGCCCAGCCGTTGCCGGACTTGTTCGCGTGGGCGCCAGTAGTCACGCAGAAAGTGAGCGAGTTCGTGAGCGAGAGAGAATCGCTGTTCGTCAGCCGGGTCGCATGCGTCAAGGAATGCGAATCCGTGGCCGCCGCGCGCGACGAGGGCCGCACGCAAGCGGCGATCACCACCGAGGCCGCGACACTCGATGTTGCAACGCTCCAGCCGAGCCCTTATCTGATGGACGGTGAGATTGGCGACCGGGAACACGGCCAGTTCGAGTGCGGCGGGAATTGCGACGCGCAGGCTGCGCGGAAACGGTTCGACGGCACCCGCGCGTCGCCAGAATTCCGCCGCCAACTCTGCCGCCCAGATCGGCACGTTCACGGCTTCGCTCCTTCCGAATCCGTGGGCCGGTCGCCGTCGCGCGCCGCCAACAGCGTGGCCGCGCCCGCTTTCCGCTGCATGGCCAAAATCGCCTGGCCATGGCGGACGGCAATCGCCAGGGCGGCTGCTTGCAAGCCGAACTTCTGGGCAATGCGATGGACGTCATCCTGGAACTGTTTCGGCTCCCCCTTCGGCGCACGGCACAATCGCAACTTGACCAGCGTCTCGGCCGAACAACCCAGGTGCTGCGCCAGTTGCGTGTCGTTCATGTTCTCGCTCTGCGCAAACAGCGCCAGCGGACAGGCCAGAAAGAATGGATCGTCCGCCAGCCGACGGGCGAGGTTCTCAAGAGGCTCCGCCATGATTCCCCCTTTCGAGCCGTTTTTTTAGCTTGTCCTTGAGCCGTTTCACCTGCGCCCGTTGTTCCCTGATCGGCATCGTTTCCAGTCCGAGCACCTTCGCAAATTCGCTTGTCCGTCGTTCGTCTTGCAGCATCAGATCGAGGGCGAGATTCTCAGCTTCGGTCAATCCGTGGCGAGCCGGAGATACAATCTCGCGCTCTGCGTTGCCGGCCTCTTCGAAAATTTGCAGGCGCAAGGATGGATCATCGTCACGCCCCAGGTATTTCCC
>DASRSQ010000747.1:0-7585 GCA_035656475.1 Gemmataceae bacterium
AGTTATTTCCTCAATGTGTTTGAAGCAAAACCAGCCAGCGACTTCTCGCAAGCGGTCATCCGGCATTTCCGCTTCCCACAGGATCTTGAACTCATGAACAAGCACCTGTTGCCAATTCATTCGGACGGGTTCAGCTTCCTCGCCAGTTTCTATGTCAAAACGGAAGAAGCCGGCCCGAAGAGGATCGTGATGGTATGCCACGATTGTATCGTCACTGTTTCCTGTCCACACTGGCGTGATGCGGCCTATTCCATAGTCCTGCTGCTGATCCACGCTATCCAGGACCTGGTATGGATAGCGGAATTGAAGATCCAAGTTGTAAGGCAATCGTTTTCCATCGAAGGCGTCGAGCACGATCTGAGGAAGTCCAAGTGCGACGATGTTTCGTCTCGCTTGCTCTCGAGTGACCTTGTTCATTTTTGCCTCCAATTTCCATTGCCTAATTCACGATCGCCTGAATCAACACCCGCAGGTAATCCGTTCCGTTGACAGCCGGCATGTAAGACGTTATCTCACCCCTATGAAAACCACTTTGTCCACCAACGGCCGGATCGTGCTGCCCGCGGAAATCCGCGTTCAGGACGGCATCGAGCCTGGGGAGGTGTTCGAAGTCCAGCGCATCAATCCCGGTGAATATCGCCTGGTGCGACGCAATCCGGCTGCAAATGAAGGCCTCGTGGATTGGCTCCTGTCCTGCCCGGAAAAGGACTTCTTCGTCCCGATTGCATCCGAACCAACGTCGCGCTGACTTCTCACTTCCTATTGAACGGCTCACTCGCCACGATCGCGTAGATCAGCGGCTGCATGCGGTACTCGTTGCGACGCAACTCGTCCGTCAGCGCATCGATCAGCTTGTGGTCGGTATACCCCACCGGCCGGCACAGCGCGTATGTCAGCATCTTCGTGCTGAACGCGCGGGCGAACTTGTCTTTTTTCGACATCAGGCCGGCCTTGTACTCCTCCAGCGTCGCAAACTTGACGCCGTCCGGGAAGACGCCGCTGACGTCGAGGATTGGCGTCTTTGGGCCGCGGAAGCCTTCGCCGTTGGCGCGGTCGCGCCATTGGCCGATGGCGTCGTAGTTTTCGAGGGCGAGGCCGTACGGGTCGAGCTTGGCATGGCACGACGCGCAGATGGCGTCCTTGCGATGCAGTTCAAGACGCTGGCGCACGGTCAGGTTCTTGCCGGCGGTGTTGGGCTGGATCTCGCCGGCGTTGGGCGGCGGATTGTTCGGCGGCTCGTTGAACAGCTCGCGCATCACCCACGACGCCCGCCGCATCGGCAGCGTACGCGTGCCGTCGGCGAGAAACGTCATCAGTCCCGCCATGCCGAGCACGCCGCCGCGATGACTGCCGGGCTTGAGCGCGACGCGGCGAAACTCAGGGCCCTTCACTCCGTCGATGCCGTAGTGCTTGGCGAGCCGTTCGTTGATGACAACGAAGTCGCTGTCGAGAAACGAGGTGATCGGCAGATTCTTGTGCAACACCTCGGCGAAGAATGCATACGGCTCTTCGCGCGATGCCAGGTCGAGCGGTCGGTCCCAGTTCTTGTAATCAGCGGCAGGCTGGATCGAGCCAAACTCGCGCACCGATAGCCATTGGCCGGCGAAGTTGCGAACGAGCTGGTCCGCCTTCGGATCGGCAAGCATGCGCTTGACCTGGGCGGCGATCGTTTTCGCATCGCGCAGCTCGCCTGCATCCGCGAGCGCGAACAGCTCGGCGTCCGGCATCGTGCTCCAGAGGAAGTACGACAATCGCGTCGCCAGCTCGTGATCGGTCAGCGGTCGCGCCATTCTCCCCTCGCCTTTTGGGAGAGGGGGCGGGGGTGAGGGCATCGTGCCCGTCGGTTCGCCGAGGAAGAGGAAGCCAGGCGAACACAGCACGCGCTGCAAACCGACGCGCATCGCCTCGGGGAACGACAGCTTACCCTTGTCCTGGGCGTCCTTCACGACAGCAACAATCGCCGCGATCTCCTCCTTGCTGACGGGCCGACGATACGCGCGCGGCAGGAATTTTGCGAAAATCTCCTCGGCGTACGCCAGATCTTGCCGTTTGTCGCCGGCGAAGAACAGCGTCTTGTGGCTCGGCGGCGGCCATTCTTGCTGGATCGGCCCCTCAATCTCGATCGATTCGATCTGCAGGCGCGCGAGCTTCTCGACGTCCATTGTCGGGTTGTAGATGTGCGCGGGCCCTTTCCAGGCGTTCATCTCCTTTTCGAGGTCGCTGCGTTTCGCCTTGAGCGCATCCATCTCGGCCTTGGGCACGCGTTTGGCCGCCGCCTGTTCCATCTGGCCGCGCAGTTGCGTCCAGCGCGAGAACAGCTTCTTGTAGCCCGGCTCGTTGATGACGGCGTTCTCGTTGTGATTCCACAGCACGCGCAACACCTGCGGGCCTTTGACCTCGCCGTTGACGGGGCCGCGCAGGAAGATCAACGTCTCGGTCGTGCCCGATGGATCGAGTGCGATCTCTTTTTCAACCTGAATTGGGGAGTCGAGCGCATATTGCACGCGAAACTTGTTCGGCTCCGTGCGGCCGCGCTTGTCGACCTTGGCCTTGATGCGGACGCGATAGTAGCCGTCCTGCGTGACGACGCTGGCGACCGCGAAATGTTGCACGCCGCCCCAGCCCGCGTATTCCTTGCGATAGGTCGGATAGCCCTGGATCACCTCGATGAAGTCCGGCTTCACGAAGCGGTCCTCCGCGCCGCGCGGAATCTTGTGCGTGAAATCGGGGAACACCGGCACCATCGCCTCCGGCGGCCGTTTGCGCAGGAAGAAAAACCTGTCAACGATTTTGTTCGTCTTCGGCGGCGCGGTGACGATGGCGCGCTCGGCGATCTTCTGGGCAACGGCCAGGCTATGTTCGATCTGCGTCTGGTCGAAGAAGAGGGCGACGCCGAGCCGATCGAAGCCTTCGGCCTTGCCGTCGGCGGGCAACTCCTCGATGAGCGGGCGCACGATGTTCTCGTCGAGGTTCAAGAGATCGCGAACTGTGTTGGCGTACTCATCGCGATTGAGGCGGCGCATCGGAATGCGTCCGCCTGCATTCTTCGCCGCCAGTTCGACCTCGCGCAGTTGCCGATTGATCCAGTCGACGAAGGCGGCGGCTTCCTTGACATCGGGGCGCGGCCGCGCTTTCGGCGGCATCTCGCCGGCGTTGATTCGGTCGATCACTTCCTTCCAGTGCTCGGCCATCTTCGCGGCCGAGAAGTCGGCGCTGAGTTGATCGACGCGAAAGCCGGCGTTCGCCTTCTTGGCGCCATGGCATTCCATGCAATGCTTCTGGATGAACGGCTGCGCGACCTCGCGATATCCGGCTGGCGCCTTGTCCTTGGCCCCGCCCTCGGCCAACGTGTGAGCGAGCGCGCAAGCAATGGCCAGGATGACTGTGCATGAACACATGGTGCGCTTGTTCATTTTCATCAGCAACCGCCTGTACTCGGAAACGAGTTGGACTTGCCGGCACACGCCAATGTGTTATCAGGCCCGGCAATCCCTGTGTACGCCCTTACCGTTTGCCCTGATTTACCCCATGCAACAATACATGCGTCAGGGGATAATCTACGCAATCGTATTCCTTTGGTTCGCCTGTTCAGGCATCCTGACGCGAGCCGATGATGCGGAACATCCCCAATCGATCAATCCGTGGCAGCTTGCCAGCAGGGCAACAACGTCCGACACGAACGCGAACATTCGAATCTATCAGCCAAATCTAGGGGCGTTGTTCGACACGGCCGCCGAACTTGGCCCCGTTGAGAGCGGGATCACAGCCCGCGAAGGCGAATCCGCGCAGCAGCGGGATGACGACATTCAAAAGCAGCTCAAGGATCTCACGATCAAGTATCAGGAGCTGCGCAACAGCATCAAACGCAATGAAGCAAAACTCAACAATGTAGACATACAGCAGGAAGTGCGCAGGGCCCGGGGGTTTGGGCGACCCAAGGCGTCCCGTTCGCAGCCGATGTATCATATCGGCTGGTTCTGGTGGCGCGACAACTCCAAGGAAATCGACGGCCGCGCTCCCTACCATGCCGACATGGCGCCGCTGGAGCGCGAAATCGGTCCCGGCGTCACCTTTGGCGACGGTGTGCGCTGGGAATCGGAAGATCAGTACTTTCACCTAACCTTCCACAACCTTACTCAGCTCGATCTTCGCGAGCCGATGCAGCAGGGCGAACCGTTGCACGGTGGATTCGTGATCCCGCGGCAACGCTGGTACTTTGAAGGATCCGTCGGCGACTACGCGGACTTTGTGACATCCATCAACCGTGGCTACGGGTCGCTCGATGTTCTGGATTCGTACGTCGATTTCGTGGTGAACCGCGAGTATCTCAAGTTTCGCGTCGGGCGTTTCAAGATGCCTTCGCAGTACGAATACTGGGAGTTTGCGGAAGCGGACTTGCTTGGTCCGGAACGCTCGCTCTTCGTGGCCAATTACGCTGCGAACCGTCAGCTCGGTGCGATGGCGCACGGCTATCTTTTTGAAAAGCAGCTCCATTACGCCCTTGCGGTAGGCAATGGTCCGCGCCGCTCCTTTGAGGATTTCAACGGCGCGCTCGATGTGTTCGGCTACGCGGACTACATGCCGTTTGTCAGGGACTCCGATTCACCGCTGCAGAATCTGCACATCGTCGGAACCTACAGCTATGGCGACGAGCGAAATCCGCCCGCGCCGACCAGCTTGCAGACCTTGAATCAGTTGTCCACCGGCTCGGCGTCCTTGACCGTGTCGCCGACGATTCTGCAGTTCGGCAGCAATGTCTTCGAAAACGGGCCACGCCAGTTTTGGGGCCAGGAACTCGTCTACTACTACAAGAGTTTTGGTTTCCTGACGAGCGTGCAGGGAGGCTATCAGACGTATTCCAATTCACCGACCGGCGTCGGCGGCCTCAACGGTTTTGCAAGTTCGAGCGGTCAACTCCTCGGCGCCACGGCCAACTCGCGCGTCCAGGTGCCGATCTACGGCTGGTCGGTCGGCGGCTGGTGGTTCATTACCGGCGAGGAAATCACGCGTCGGCGGTTCCTCGTGGAGCCGCGCGAGCCGTTCGGGTTCCACAGCGGCGGGATCAATCCGGGCGCGATCGAGCTTTTTGGCCGGGTCGCCAATCTCCAGACCGGCAATCAGGTCTTCAGCGGCGGGCTCGTCAACGCGGCCGATTGGACCAACCGGGCCACGGCGATCGATGTGGGGGTCAACTGGTATCTCAATCACTTCGTCAAATTCACGCTGGACTACCAGCACACCTTCTTCGCCGACCCCGTGCTGCTCAACGACATCACGGGGCAGCGCACGCGAGGAATTGACATGTTGATGTTCCGCACGCAATTCTACTTCTGATCGACAGACGTACGGCGGTTTGGCTCAATCCTTCTCCACCTTCGGAGCGGGGGGCTGGAAGTTCCCCGGGGCGGCGGCGGGAGAATCTACGACCCGCAATTCCACGGCAAAGCCAAAGTTGCCGCGCGGAACCGAGTTGAACGTGGACAAAACGTAGATCCAGCGCGAATCGAACTTGGGCTCGGGCGTGAAGACCGCCGATGCCGCGGGGACGATGCGCGGAAACACCTGGCAGGCCGGCGGGGCTGGCGCGTTCGCCGAGATGCCAAACGCCTGGTGCAGAGTATATCGTCCCTCGACCACCTGAACCGGTTCGGCGGTCTGGCGGTCGTTGATGAATTGCTGCTCGGTCGAGTTCACGGTGTGCGGCTTGATGCAGATCTCCGTGAGCTTGGTGTCCGCGGCACTCACTGCCGCACAAGCGGGCGCCTGCTCGGCGACCCCGCCCTGAGGCCGCGACGATTGCATCGTTCCAATGAGCTGGCCGGTCAGAAGAAGCTGGGCAGGCCGCTGCCCGGGCTTGGTTGCGACGATGTCGAATTCCTGGTGGAGCAGAAATTCCAGGTTCGCCATGCCGGGCAGGCGATATTCCGAGCCGGCAATCACGCCGCCGCGCATGAAGATCTGGATGCGGTCCGGCGCTGGCTGCAAAACCTCGATCTGGCTTCCTGCCACTTTGCCGGGCCGATTGGAGGTCGGCACTGCCGAACCGGTGCGAGACCGCAGCACAATGCGATAGGGAACCGCGGCGCCGATTTCCCCCTGAGCACAAAGTCGGACCGGCAGCAACAAGCCCGGAACCCACACGCAACCGAGCAAGCACCATCGCACGACGGAATGCATTCCCATGCTCTTCTCCGAACGAGGGCGGACTACTGGCTATTGGTCTGGATCGGCTGTCCATCAATCCGGATCGATCCGTCTGTGCCGATTATGCTGACTTTGCCGGCGGACTGGGTAAGCTTTTCTGGTCGGGCAAAGCATTCTCGTCGACGCGGCCAACGCCCTGCCATGGACGTATCCTTACTGGCACCGGGGCGCATCATCGAGGCCATCAACGGGAGCTCTCATGCAATCCACCAGCCTGGCGGCCCAGCTTCAAAAGGCTCGTGTCATCGACCTCGAACAGCCGCGCTTTCACGGCATGCCGATCCATCCCTCGCACAAGCCGGGCTACTTTTACGCCCTGCATCGCCGGCATCGCGACACGTACCAGCCCGAGGTGCACGGGCCGCGCTCCGGCGCGTCCGGCGTTCTCACCATGATGGAGCACAGCGGCACGCACATCGACGCTCTTTGCCATCAGGCCTGCGGCCTCAAGGTTTTCGGCAACCTCGAAAGCGACACTATCGAGACGCCCTACGGCTTCAAGCAGCTCGGCATCGAGCATGTCCCGCCCCTCCTGACGCGCGGCGTGTTGCTCGACATCGCGACCTGGAAAGGCGTGGCGACGTTGCCGCGCAATGCGAGCATCGGCGCCAACGACTTGATCGCATGTGCCGGCGCTCAGAAGGTGTCCGTGCAGAAGGGAGATGTGCTGCTGGTGCGTACCGGCTACGACACGCTCTGGCAGGATGAAGCGGTCTACTTGCAGGCGGCGGGCGTCGGCAAATCGGGGACGCTCTGGGCCGCCGAGCAAGGCGTCGTCGCCGTCGGCGCCGACAACATGGCGTGGGATGCGCCGCTTGATGTCGATCCCGAGACCGGCGCCACGCTCTTTGGCCACATCCATTTGCTGACGCAGAAGGGTATCTACATCATCGAGAATCTCGACCTGCGCGAGCTGGCAAAACTCAAGCAGTACGAGTTCGCTTTCGTCGGCATCCCGCTCAAATTTCAGGGTGCGACTGGTTCGCCGATCCGGCCTCTGGCGCTGATCTAGAGGAGGCCTTTGGGCTCGAAAGGAAAAATCGACAAGTCCCATTATGATTTTGAAGACGTCGTAGCCGCAAGGTGCCAGCTTGCAGGCTTGAGGTGGCAGTGACCTGTGTGTAAGTTCTGGACAAATGAATGGAACGTTGGAGCCTGAAAGCTGGCACCTTGCGGCTACGTCATGGTTGCGAGTCGGGTACGCTTTCGACGTAGGTCACGCTTTCCAGCCTGACATTTCATTCGGTTGCCGGTTCCGTCAGGCTGAAGCCCGACCTACGTGAGGTTGGGCAGGATGCCGCCGCCGCAGAAGTTGGGATTGCCGAAGCGCTGGATGCGGTGGCCGAAGCCGTGTGCGAGCGCCATCAGCAGGCGATTGTGC
>DASRSQ010000748.1:0-5430 GCA_035656475.1 Gemmataceae bacterium
GGTGTAGGCGAGGTGCTCGTCGATGCCGTCGCCTTGCAGTTCGCGCGATGTCAAAGAGCTTGAGCCGTTCAGGACGGCCCAGATGTCGGAGCCGGAGGTGCCCATCGCGCCGGCCTTGGCCGGGTTCCACATGTCGTAGGCGTAACGTGTGACCGCCGTGCCCGTGGTGGTGACGTCCTTCTCGATGCGATTGCCGAAGATATCGTACTGACTCCGCACTCCGACGCGGTTGCCGAGCAACAGTCGCCAAATCCCTGGTGCAGTTCCGGACTTCC
This sequence comes from Gemmataceae bacterium, assembly GCA_035656475.1. GTDB lineage: Bacteria > Planctomycetota > Planctomycetia > Gemmatales > Gemmataceae > SIAQ01. Next base: position 276 of record DASRSQ010000748.1, read on the forward strand.
GATCAGTCGAACCAGACAAGCCATCGGTTGCCGATTTTTTTTTCCGGACGCGGGTTTCGGCTTAACGGCGGCCGGACCCGGACTCAGAATACGAGTTGTCAAGGAGCCGCTCGCGCAGGCATGGCCTGGCAAATCGGCCCCATTGTACCGCGGGCGGTTTCCGGAGTCGATTGGATTTTTGCAGAATCCGAGCGTTTGACGGGAGATCAGGAATCGGTGTCGGAGGAGTTGTCGTCCTTGGGGGAGCGTTTCATTTTGGCGGGGTGCGTTGCGTCGTGGATCTTCTTGAGCTTGGCGACCGCGACGTGGGTGTAGATCTGCGTGGTGTGCAGGTGGACGTGGCCGAGCATGGCCTGCACGAAGCGCAGGTCGGCGCCGTTTTCCAGCATCGCGGTTGCCATGGCGTGGCGGAATAAATGGCAGGCCCCACGCTTCTTGACGTCGGCGAGCTGGATGTACTCGCTGACTTTTTGCGAGAGCCAGTTGGGACGCAGCGGTCCGCCCAGCTCACTCAAGAACAGCGTGTACTCCGCCTGGTCGCACCGTTGCAGTGCCGGACGCACCTCATTCACGTAACGCTCTATCCAGGCCAGGGCGCGCTCGCCGACGGGGCAGATGCGGTCCTTCTTTCCCTTGCCCTGGCGGACCATGACGAGGCCGCGCTCGTGGTCGATGTCCTGCACCGTCAACCGAATCAACTCCAGGCGGCGCACGCCGGTGGAATAGAACGTCTCCAGCATGGCGCGATCGCGCAGGCCCAGCGGCTCGTTGATGTCCGGCACGGCGAGGATGCGTTCGACTTCGTTGGGGCTGAGGACGTGGCCGGGCAAGCGGAATTCGCGGCGCGGCATGATCAGGTCGCTGGCCGGATTGGCGGCGACATAGCGCTCGCGCGCCAGCCACTTGAACCAGGCCCGCAGCGGCGCGAGATGGGCGACCTGACTGCGCACGCTGAGCGGTTCGCCGTTGCGTTGCCGATACAAATGCAGATAGCGCTGATAGCGTTCCAGGATGGGGCGTGTCACCTCGCAGGGGCTCGCAATGCCTCGTTCGTGTGCCCAGGCCAGGAAACGCTTGAGCGACTTGTCGCGGGCGAGCACGGTCAGATCGGAATAGTTGTGCGTGCGCAGCCAGTCGAGGTACTGCGCCAACAGCGACGCCATTCCTTCGCGATGCTCCTGCATAGGTGCCTCCGCTTACGACTACTGCTTTTTCCCAGCCAGATGTGCGTTTTGTTTCAGTTGACTGAGACTTTGGAGTCAGGCGTTGGTGCTTATGGAGTTGGGGCAATTTCGCTGGCCCGACCATCCACCGACATGAGACCGACTTGAGGCCGACCGCAGGCCGACTTCTTTTCGTTTGCCTCCGCCCGGTTGCGGCGCAACTGCTCCACGTCGAGGAGTCGCGATAGCACGCGCTGGCCACCGTTGTTCGCGGCGGTGCCGTCGAAGAGCAGTTCATAGACAAACGACTGGCCCCGGCCGCCGCGATGCACGAGCAGGTATTCCAGCTCTTCGAGCCGCCTGAGGTGTACTTTGAGTTGCGTGTGGCCCCAGGCGGTGTGTTCGCGCACATCGCGCCGTGAGAAGCGACAATCGACGCGATCGATGGCCTTTGCCACGCACGCGGCGCTCACCATCGCAGCGATGAGATCCAGGAGCCGACGCGTCTGCGCCGGCAGGTCGTCCAAAGAACGGCCAAGCACCTCATGGGCCAGCTGGTTGGCGACGGCAATGTCGTCCAGCGAGACTTCGATGTATTCGACACGCTGCCCCTGGTGCTCGATGGTCTTCACCGGCCGTTGATGCTGATGCAAGAGGGTGATGGTGCGAATGAGCGTGAGATACTTCACGTGGTCGCGGCGCGTCCGCGTCTTGTCGTCCAGGAAGGTCAGCGCCTCGGCATAGGGATTGGCCACGAGCATGGGACGCAGAAGGCGTTGCGCATTGCGATGCAGGGCGCGTGTTCGTTGCCGATCCTGCCGAGCCAGGAGTCCGTTGAGCGTTTGCTTGTGGCGCTGGGCCTGGTGGATGGCCCTGGTTTGCTCGCGGTCTTCACAGACCGTCAGCACCAGGCAACGATTGAGCAGTTCCTCATCGACCTGGATATGGGTGGTGGTCAGGAAGATCATCACCGGTCCCTCGACCCGGTATTCCTGCGTCACCAGCCGGCCGCTGGAAGAGTCCTTGCCGGTCGAGGCAATCGTCAATTCGCCTTCGCTCTGCAACAGCTTCAAGGCATAGCTCGCCCGCTCCCCTCCCTCTTCCTCGACGATGGCCAGGATCTTGTGACGCAGGTCGGTTTCTCCCATGTAGAACAGCGACTGTCCGGTCATCGCCGAGTACTTTACCATATCTTCGGGCGGCACGAGCGCCAGCACAGCGTCCATGAGCGAGGTCTTTCCCGCCGCCGTGCTCGACTGCACGATGATGGCCAGCGGCTCGTCGAGCTTGCGCGACACCGCTGCCAGGTAGCCGACCAGCTTGTTGGTCCGCTCGCCGACGATGTCGAAATCGGCGACGATCCGGTCGAGCAGATGCGGATCGCGCAAGAGCTGCAACGCCTCGTCTCGATCTTCCAAGGTCATTTGCGGTGGCAGCGCGTCCTTGGGTGTCAGCGTTTGCGCGACGTGGACGTCCTGCAACTCTTCCAGTTTCAAAAGGACTTTGCCGAGATCTTTCTTGAGCGTTGGTTCGTCGACGCCAAGCTCCTGGGCGGCCTGGGCCACGAACGCGCGCCGGTGCTTGGCGGCGTACAGGTCGAAGGTATCGACAAACATGCCGGCATCGTTGCGAACGAGCACGTTCACCTTGAATAAATCGAACGACAGGTTTTTGGTCCAGCCGCGCACACGATAGTGCCGGTCCCCCAAGGATAAAAGGACTTCATCGTCGTTGACCTCCGCGTCGAGACCTTCTGGCGGCGCGGGTAGCGGCGTCGCCGTGCGCAGTGGAGCCGGCGCGGGCTCTTCTATCGGCAACGTTTCGGCTTGGGGCTCGGCAACCTCGTCTTGCGGAACATCGCGCGCAGGCGCCTTCCCTTTGCCCAGCCACTCGGCCATCCGGATCGCAGTCCCGAGCGCCTCAGCCGGATCGCTCACCTGGAGCGCGAACGCGTTCACATCGTTGTGTCTTGGCAAAGCCAGGCGGAAGCAATCGATTCCCGCGCTCAGTACCCGCGCGGCGATTGCTTCCTCGGCAACGAGCACGCGCCGCACCTTGAATTCTTGCAGCGCTGCCAGGTGATCCTCGGTCAAGGCGTCGGGGCCAAACGTGCAGGTGACGTTTCGGTAGCCGTGATTCCAGAATGTCAAGGCATCGAAGATCGACGCGCAGACAACGATCTCGTCATTGCTGGCAAACGCTTCGACATTCCACACGCCGCGTCTCTGCGTGCCGAGGAGCATGTCGAGCGGCGTGCCCTTGCGCAAATGGTTGTTGGTTTTGCGGCCGTATAGGTCCACGATCTGCCCCGTGCCGTCGGCCGCGAGCACTGGGAAGACCACGCAGCCGTTGAAGTGCTCGCGCCCTGTGTCGCGGTACAGCCCGATTTCTTGTAGCCGGCCACGGATCAGCATGCCCGCCTTGTTTTGCTTGGGCGGCAGTCTCAAACCCAGCGTGCGATTCGCATAGCCGACCCGGAACGTGTCGATGAGCGCGCCGTTGCTGAGTCCCCGGCCATGAAGGTACGCCAGCGCCTCCGGGGAATCTTTGAGCGTGCTGGCATAATAGTGAACGATCTGCGCCAACAGTTTCTGATCGTCATTACGCGGATCCAGTTCGAGTCGGTCCATGGCGGCGCCTCGCCTCCTCACATCTAACGGGCATCGGCGTTTGAGGCGGACACTCTACCGCGACTTGACACCGCTGAAAACGTGCAAAGACATGCTCACGAAGAATTGAGCGGGCACGGAGACCTCGGCACTCGTTCCAGTCGAAAGGGCCTACGCCGCGCTCGATATCGCGCCTCGCGATCCAGCACGCGACGCAAAGCCAGACAGCACATCCTCGTGCAGAAACGCTGGCACGAATGATCGTGCGTGACTGCAAAAAGCTGGTAGCATCCTGGCCGAGCGCATGGCCGCAGCGAAAAAAGTTCTTCAATTTCCGCTGCGCGCTGGCCCTCGCGCGCGGGAATGACGGCCGTTGACGCCGCCTGCCGCTCGCGCAGCCGGACTCGCCGGCGTTGCGCCTGCTCGCGCCGGCGCTGCTTGCCGTTGTCGCTGGCGCGGTAGCGCCGGCTCGCCCGCCAGCGCCGCCATCGCTGCGCCGCCAGGCGGCATTCGTGGCTGCAAAAGCGCGCATGCGTACACCGCGGCCAGAACGGCTGCTCACATCCCTTGAGCAGACAGCGCCGCGCGCGGTGCCGAACGCCATCGGGCTGAGGGCCGATCTCACAAGGACAATGACTCTGTCCCACGGGAGTCGCTACGAGCTGGTTAGAATTGAGGTTGGCTCAAAGTTCGTTGCGAAGATCTCGGCAAACACTTTCATTGCTGACCGCCGCCTCGATGTCTTGAAGCCGGCGAAAGTTCTGTGCCTGAGCAGCTGCCACTCCCATCGCCATTTGATTGAACGTCGCCACGCTGAATTCAGGGAATCTGCCGGCAAACACATCGCGTAGACGCAGGAAATCGCGCACGTTCTCGGCGGTGCGCGCATAGCGATTGGACTCGTTCGCGGCAAAGTGGCGATAGCACGCCAGCGGCTGATTGATGACGCAGCCGCCGCCAGTGCTGAGGGCGCGAACCCACATTTCCCAGTCGGCAGTATGGCGCAATTGCTCCAGAAAGCCGCCGGCCGATTCATAGAAAGTCCGACGCACGACGACGGACGGCGTGAACAATTGGTTCGAGTACAAAAAGCCACTGACATCTTTGCTGGGGACTTCAAGGCTTGCGACCCTTGGACTGAGCGCGTTCAGGTCGCCGGCTTCATCGACAACAAAAGATCGCGTGGCAAATAGCGCAACCTGCGGATGACGCCGCACCGACAGTTCGACTCGATCATAGAATCCCGGCAGGACCCAGTCGTCGCTGTGCAGAATGTGCACGAGGTGTCCCGTGGAGCGCTGCAGGCAGGTGTTGAAATTCTTTGTCGATCCCACGTTTACGGGCTGCCGATAGAAGCCGACTCTGCCAGCGCCGAGTTGCTCA
>DASRSQ010000749.1:0-3113 GCA_035656475.1 Gemmataceae bacterium
CCATCCGCCGCGCCTATGCCGTGCACCCGCTTACTGCCTTGCAAAGTGAATACTCTCTATGGTCGCGCGATCCTGAAGACGGGGTCCTGCAGACGCTACGCGAGTTGGGCATTGGTCTTGTGGCATATTCCCCCCTCGGCCGCGGGTTCCTGTCCGGCGCGATCAGGTCGATTGATGATCTCGCGCCCGGTGATTACCGTCGCTCGTCGCCCCGGTTCATGGGTGACAATTTCACGCGCAACCTCGAACTTGTTACTGCCGTCGAAGAACTCGCCAACCGCAAGCGCGTGACACCGGCACAACTGGCACTCGCCTGGGTGATGGCTCAAGGCAAGGACATCGTGCCGATCCCCGGGACCCGTCGCCGCTCCCGGCTCGATGAAAACATCGCCGCAGCCCAGATCGATCTGACACCCAAGGAACTCGAACAAATCGCAACCGCACTCCCCTCAGTTGCCGGAGACCGTTACGGGGAAATCGGAATGCGGGAACTCAGACGCTAGGCAAGCCGACGACGAAATAGTTGTGCCGCTACACCGTCCGGTCCCTGCCGGGCGGTTTTCAAATCCGGAAAGGGCCGGAAACGGGCAAACGGCCCTGAGGCTCGGGCCTTCAAATGCGGACACTCAGCTTGAATCCTCATCGTAAGAGGAGATCTGGCCGATGAAGGGGAACCAGAATGCGTGGGGGCTGTGCTTTGATTTCGGCGTGGAGCAGTTTGTGCCGTCGGACCGCCTGATCAAAGCCATTTCTCCCAACGCCTCAGCAGGATCTTCTTCATCCGTCTCGAACTCTTCAAGCGCAAGTTCGCGGTCAACGGAGGCGGTGGCTTTGGGATCGGAATACCTGGAAGCCGCAACCGCAACCTCCAGCCCGCCCGAGGCAGGGTCTGCTTTCAGGAAACGGCAAAACGGAGTACAACGACCGAATTGGAGGCGCGAAGCTGCCGCCTAAAAGCTGGAGATGACAATGATCCGAGGCGAAATTTCGCCCTTCGCGACTGTACGCGCCCAACCTCTCGTTTCGATGGCTTAGTAGCACTACCTCAGGCTGATCTGGGGCCGCCCACTTTGTGGTCGGCGACCCTCCACCGCCTTGATGAGCGTCGCCAGGCCAAGCCTCGCTCCGATCAGTTCGGAGCCTTCGTGTGAAAGGTGACCAGAATCACGGAAGATGAACCTTCCGTCGACCATGGTTCGACAGACGCCAGCCCTACATAAGAGGCTGGGGAGGTCGACATAGCCGATGTCTTTCTTGATGCTTCCTAGAAAGCCGAGAATAGCGAGCGAGATTTGCGATTCATCGTTGACTTTGAAGCTGCAGTTCTCGTGTTCGCTGAACACAAGCAATTCAACGCCACATTTCGACAAGTCATATCCCGTCCGCGGCGGTGGCGCGATGAAGATAGGCGTTGCTCCCGCTGCCTCAATCATTCGCGCCGTCTTGAGCATCTTTTCCTTGAGAAGGGGGATATCGCCTTTCTCAATCGTGCCATCCCGGCGATACGTCGCATGGTCGTAGATGCCAAGCGCAGAGGCCATGATGACATAGTCGATATTGCCATCATCCCGGATCCGGCTCAGGACCTTGTCATTGAAGTCGATGCAGCCTTGTGACCAGCCCGGCGGATGGTCCTTATCGGTGTATGCGATATCGGCAATTGGCGAGCAAGCCGGTTTGGTGAATTGGATGAAAGGCCGGTCGATTGCGCCCGCAGCAAGGGCGGGTGCCAGAGCCATGGCGTAACTGTCGCCCCAGAGCACGACTTTCGGGTTGTCGCCGTCGCGGCAGCGTGGCGAGTTGGTCACTTCCACGCATGCCGAGTCGAGGCCGTCATTGACTCTCAAGCGCTGGTCGATGCCAAGTTCTGCGAAGCTGTGACCGGAAGGGGCAATGCGGCTTGGCAGGCCCCTCATGAAATAGCCCGCCAATCCGGCTGCCAGGAGCATGCAGCCGACCGTGGCCGACAGCCCGAAAACCGCCGTGCGAGAGCGGACCAGGTTGCTTCGTCCCCGGAAGGGCCGCTCGACGAACCGCCAACTGAACCACGCAAAGGCAAAGGTCCCGACCGCCAAGCCGGCCAGCATCGTCTGAGTGGGCTGCTCGACGCGAATTCTGGCGAAGGCGAAAAGCGGCTGATGCCAGAGGTATGCGCTGTAGGAGATCAAGCCAATGCCGACCAGCACACGCGTCGAAAGAAGACGCGCGCTCCATGTGGACGGTCCTGCATACAGGATGACGAGTGATGCGCCCACAACAGGCAAGAGGGTGTAGAGCGATGGAAACGGTATCGAGTCGTCATAGAAGGCGACGGAAATAACGATTAGCGCCAGACCGAGACCAGACAGGATGGTGTTGGATGGCTGCACCCGGCGGTGCAGAGCGAAGGCGCATAGAGAGCCTGCGCCGAGTTCCCACCCGCGAGTGGGGAGGAGATAGAAATTGCCGGTTGCGACATAGAAATTGACGGTCGTCGCGTGTGACGAGGCCCATTGGGACAGTCCAAGACTGAAGAGGGACAGCGCAAAAACGGCGAAGACAATGACGGATCGGCCGAACCGCCACAGGAACACCAGCAGGATCGGGTACAGTATGTAAAACTGCTCTTCGACAGCGAGACTCCAGGTGTGCAGCAATGGATTGAGATCGGAGTCAGGCGCGAAATAGTTGGTTTGCCTCCAGAATAGTATGTTCGAGACGAAGGTCGTCACAGCGGCAACCGACTGGCTGAAATCGGCAAATTGCGAAGGCAGCATCCACGCATAGGCGAAGGGAATGCAGCAAAGCACGACGAAAAAGAGCGCGGGGAGGATGCGGCGGGCGCGCCGCTCATAAAAGGCAACGATCGAGTAGCTGTCTTTTTCCAGATCGGCGATTATGAGGGTGGTTATCAGGTAGCCGCTTATAACGAAGAAGACATCTACGCCAATGAAGCCACCGGAGAAGAGGCCAAAACCTGCATGGTATAAGATCACGGGGAGGACAGCGACCGCACGAAGACCATCAATCTCGCGGCGATATCGCATGTTTCCTTCCCCAATTGACCATGGATCATACATGAACGCCTATACGGGCTCGAGCAATCTCCCGGGATCAGATACTATATACTATTT
>DASRSQ010000750.1:0-2156 GCA_035656475.1 Gemmataceae bacterium
ATTTCGGATTGCGCGCGTGGTGCACGCGATGATGCGAAGGAGTGTTCATGACCCATTCGAGCGGCCCCAGTCGATCCACGGCCTCGGTGTGAATCCAGAACTGGTAGAGCAGATTGATGGCCTTCATCGACACGTACCAGAGCGGCGGAAAGCCGATCACGGCCAGCGGCAGGTAGAACACCCAGGCGAAGCAGCTTTCGAAGGCGCTTTGCCGCAGCGCGACCGTGAGGTTGTACTCTTCGCTTTGATGGTGCACGACGTGCGTCGCCCAGGGGGCAGCGTATTCGTGCGCGATGCGATGAAACCAGTAAAAGCAAAAGTCGACGCCGAACAAGAGTCCGATCGCGGCAACCCACTTCACCGCGGGCGAGGCATCGGCCAACTCGAAGATGCGAAAATGATCGAACAGGTACAGGTAGCTGGCGAACAAGAGCACATTCAAGAAAATCGCCAGGATCTGGTCGACGATGCCGCAACTCAGGTCCGTGATCGAATCGTTGAGTCGGTAAAGCTGCTTGCGTTCGACGATGCCAGCAACGATCTCTACGGCGATCAACAGAAAGAAGAACGGCACCGCCAGGCCGACGTAATTGATGCCCGAACCCAGGATCGTGTCGACAAGGGTACCCATAACCGCGGGTCAGCAAGGGGAAAGCAACGAGAAAGAAGGGCTCAATCGCCAATTCTCGCGCCGAGTGCCGTGCGCGTCAACGGCAGGGCGGGTCCTCGGTACGTGGGAACTTCGCGGCCAAACGCCATCGGCAATTTTGGCCTCCCGGAATCGTGCTCGTATGCGCGGCGAACCGGTTGGCGCGATTCACGCGCTATCCCTCTCCCTCGCATGGAGAGGGTAGGGCGAGGGTCGAGGCGTTTCTCGATCAGACAATTGCAAATCGGTTTCGCGCGTCACCCTCCCCTAGCCCCTCCCTGATAGGGAGGGGGATTTGAAGAAGCTCCCCGCATGCCATCCTGCAGGGCGATGGCTTGCGCTAGTCCCGCCGGTTGACACGCGCATCGGTTCCGGCGACCTTGAGGTCCTGTCGGTTTCCTTGTGCTGTTAATCCCTCCCAGGTCTGTGGTGATGAGAATATTGGCTGGTCGTGGTGTGATCCCCGTTTTCGCGGCAGCGCTGTTTGCTGGGTGTCTTCCGGACGGCGCGACCGCCGAGGAACCGCTGCAACTCCATGCCCGCAGCCGTAGCGTCACGAAGGACGCGGAGGGGTCGAGCAAGCCGGCGGCCACCGAGAAGCCGGTCGAATGGGATCCGCATAAGACGGCGCTCATCATTTGCGATATGTGGGACGACCATTGGTGCCGCGGCGCGGCGGCGCGCGTGACGGAACTGGCGCCCGTGGTGAACAAGTTCGCCCACGCGGCCCGCGATCGGGGCGTGCTGGTGATCCACTCTCCCAGCACGTGCGTCGATTTCTACAAAGACACGCCGCAGCGCAAACGGGCGCTCGACGCGCCGGCTGCCACGCCCCCTGTGCCGCTCTCGCAGGCCACGCGGTGGGGCACGAAATGGTGCTGGCCCGACCCACGCCGCGAAAAGGAGTTGCCGATCGACGACTCGGACATGGGTTGCGATTGTTCGCCGACATGCGAAATCCGTGGCCCGTGGACTCGCGAAATCAGCCTGATCGATATCGAGCCGGCCGACGCCATCAGCGACGATGGGCAAGAAGTCTACAACCTGCTCCAGGAGCGCGGCATCGACAACATTCTGATCTGCGGCGTCCACCTGAACATGTGCGTGCTGGGCCGCTCGTTCGGCATTCGCCAGATGGTGCAGCTAGGCAAGAACGTGATGCTGGTGCGCGACCTGACCGACACGATGTACAACTCGCGCATGCGCCCGTTCGTGAATCACTTCCGCGGCAACGACCTGATGGTCGAGCACGTCGAACGCCACTGGTGCCCGACGATCACGAGCAGCGATCTGCTGGGGGGCGAGCCGTTTCGGTTCAAGGAAGACGAGAAGAAATGATGAATGCAAAGTGATGAATGATGAATCGGAGACAAACTTGATGTATCCTGCTCATCATTTTGCACTCATTATTCATCATTCAGTAGTGCCAAGTTTCTGTTTACGTTTGCCAAGCGACGTAAGGCGTTGATCCGTCATGCAGTTGTGTGGCGACGGCTAGCGCGATCCA
>DASRSQ010000751.1:0-3859 GCA_035656475.1 Gemmataceae bacterium
TTCGTTCTCGAGGACGGGATTCTGAAACCGCACGGAGCTGACCTGGTCCAGCGGGATGGCCTGGATGCCGGCGGCGGTGTTGAGGTTGAGGATTTCGACATCGACAAGCTGATCGCGTCCCTCACCCCCGACCCCTCTCCCAGAAGGAGAGGGGGGAAGGCGGCGCTGGATCTCCATGCCGATGATGGTGCCGGCGTTTTTCTTGTCGCCGCGCGTGATCTCGACTTTTTCGCCGCGGGCCTGGTTGAGGATTTGGCCGAAGGTCGGGTTGCCGGTGAGATCGAGGGCGAAGCTGCGGAGAATTTTCTCGATGGGGTCGTTGGAATCGTAGGTGACGGCGCCGATGCGTCCCTTGGCGTCCTGCAGGACGAGGCTCTTGAGCAGATCGTTGATATCGCCGACCGGGAAGGAGAGTTCGACACGGGCGTTGCCATCGACGTCGCCTTCGCGCTGGAAGTAGCCGAGGCCGCTATTGAAGAGGACGACCTGCTTGATGGGGAGCGTGCCGGGCTTGACATCCTTGCCGACGAGGTTGGTGTCGGCATGCGTGAGGCCGGCGATGAAGGTGTAGGCCGCCGTGCCGAGGGCGACGGCGCCGAGTAGGAAGATGCCGAACCAGAGCCATCTGCGCTGTTTCATGTCTTCTCCTTGGCGTGTTAGTGGTGAGGTGCGACATGATAGAGACGAGTGGCAGCGCCGATTGTGTCAGCGCAGAGACGGCATCGGATGCGTGAAACGTCCCATGAGATTGGAGGCGGTGAGCGTTGAATTGATTGCCTTTAATCTTCCTTGCCGGGGCCCTTCTTTTTCTTCTTCTTTTCGTCTCCTTTCTTATCGTCCTTCTTGCCCTTGCCTTCCTTGCGTTCGTAGGTTTCCGTCTTCTCGTTTCCGGCAGCGTCGATGTACGTGAAGGTGAAGCTGTTGTTGGCGTTGACCTTGTAGTTGATCTTGCGGGTCTCGCCTTTCACTTCGTACTTCAGGGAGAACATTTTCTTGTCCGCATCGACCGTGAAGTCGGTGATCTTAGCGCCTTTGAGCGGTCGGCCCTCCGGCCGAATGGGGCCAGCATGCGGCTGCGGATCGACCTGATCGCCGCGGACCTCGACGACGCCGCGCATTCCGCCGTTGATGTACGGGTATTTCTTCGTGGAGTGGTAGCGATAGTTGCCCTTGTCATCGAAGCGGCCGTTGAACTCGTCAAGCTTTTCGTCGGTCAGGCCGTAGAGAGCATAGCCGTCGAGGGCGTAGGCGATCGGGTTGCCCTTGCCGACCATTTTTTCCAGATGGAGTGGTGCGACGTGGTAATGGTAGTCATCCCCCTTGCCGCAGTGGCCGCCATACTCGTCGAGCTCGCCGATCATGAAAGCGTCTTCGCCGCGATTGTTGAGGGCGTTGAAGATGGGAACGCCATTGACCGCCAGGGCAATCGCGCCGCGGAACAAAGCGTTCTTGGTCGAGATTGGTTTGTCGGCCAGCTTCGGCTTCAGTGGAATCTGCCAGGCATTCTTGCCCGCGTATGCTTGTGGCAACGGCACCTGCTGCTGCCAGTTGGTGATGCCGATCATCATCGGATGGTCGGGCAAGCCATTAGATTCGATGAAAAGATGGTTCTCCGTCCAGCGGAATTTCAGCTTGTCCTTGAACGCCTTGAAATGGGCAACGATGGTCGGCGGATCGCCTTGATCGGTGGCCTGCTCGTCCTTGATGACGCTTTCCTCTCTGGCCGAGCATGCCGCGAGCATGCACAACGGCGCTACAACCATGATCGCCGCGGGCATCGCAAAGCGTGTTCTGCGGGAACGAACCGCCATTGCCGCGATGACCACGAGGGTGATGCCGACGGCAATCATCACAAACGCGGGATCCGGATTCGCCATGCGGCGGTCGATGGGCCGGCCGATCCGATTCAGCGAATCGATTTCGCCAACGCGATTCCGGATCCACTCTTGATCCTCGCGGGCGAGCATTTCGAGGGGAAGCCAAACCTGGCCGCCGTCATTCTTGTGAATCAGCACTCGATGGTCACGAGCCAGGACAAACGAGCCTTCCACTTCGAAGAGGCCGTCGGCGCCTTTCCAGAGCCGAACTGCCGGCGCGTGTTCATCGGAATGATCGTGGCCGGGATGGGCAAAAATCTCAGAGTGCGTTGCCTGTAGAGCGGCAAAGCAGAGGGCAATGAGGAGAAATCGCATCATGGCGGGCTCGAATCTTCAATGATTTTGCGCATCGACCAAAATTCGACGACCAGCGATCATGGTATCTTCGCTGGCTTAAGAGTCGATGAGTGCCCGACAGCAGTTCCTAAATCCAATAGTACTCCTCACGCTCCGCGTGAGGCTGTTCATCTCGCGGAGCGAGATAAGTACATTCCGGCGCCGGCGCCAATTGGGCTAGCGAATGTCGTCGCGTGAGTATGCGAGTACCCACGCGACGTCTTCTCGATCACTGCCGTTTGATGAGGTCCGCCGTCACGCGCTGATATTCGGCTTGCTCGGCGGGATGCAACATTTGCGGGGTCAGCCCCATGTCATTTGCCTGGCGCAGCGCCGCGACGGCGGCGGTCGTGTTGCGGGCGCGCTCGTGGGCGCGGCTGAGGTGGAACAGGCGTGCCGCGGTCGGGGCCTGGTTGACGACGCGCTCCAGGTCGCGCATGGCCCCCGCGAAGTCGCCGCGGTTCGTCAGGGCGACGGCACGCGTGTCGAGTAATTCGGGGAGCGGCCCGAACTTGTCGATGGCGCGATTGATCAGCGTCAACGCCTCGGCAGCGCGATCGGCGCGATGGGCCAGCAGCCAGGCAAGATTGTTGAGCGCGACCAGGTTCGTGTCCTGATCCTGCAGCACCGATCGGCACAACTTCTCGACCTCGTCGTACTTGCCCTGGAACTCCATCAGCTCGGCCAGCTGCAGACGCAACGCCACGTCCTTGGGCTCCTTCGCCAGGGCCGAACGCAGCGTGGTCTCGACGCGCGAGCGTTCCTTCTGCCACTGCGTGAAACGCGTCGGCTGTGCTTCGCTGGGCTTGTTGGTGTGGATGATCGCGACCGCGGCGCTGTCCGCGTCGATGCGATGGGCGTCAATGGCGCGAACCTCTTCACATCGGTCGATGGCGGCGCTGAAATTGCCCAGGCGGGCCTCGAGCTGAGCGACCAGCAACTTGCGCAACGGCGACGCCTCGGGCTCGGCGGCGTACTTGCTCAAAAGCTGTGCCGCCTGCGAACCCTGGCCGCGTGTTTCCAGCAGCTTGGCCCGCAGCTCGACAGAACCGAACCCGCCAGCGACGACTTTGCGTTCCTGCTCGACCGTCTGGAGCCTGGCAATGAGCTGTTCGGCTTCGCTGAACTCCTTGTGCTGAACGTGCTGCTTGGCGGCATAGCTGAGATAGCGCGGGTTCTTCGGTTGTTCGAGCGTGAGCAGCTTGAGCAGGGCGCGGGCCTTCGGCCAGTTGGCTGGATCGCTATCCTGTTGCACGAGCAGCCGGGCCAGGAAGAAACGATCCTCGATCGGCAGCAGGTTTTTCTGCTTGAGCCCTTCGAGGGCGGTGATGGCGACGCCGCGCTGCTTGTGATGGTTGAGCGAGCCGAGCACCTTGGCCTGCAGCAGTTGCTCATCATCGGACTCCGAGAGCTTGTTGTCGACGAGCAACCCCTTGTCGTCGAGCGACAGGCCGACGAGTTTGAGCGCCTCAGTCGATTTGCGGTAATCCTGCTGTCCGACGAGGGCCATTGCGAGGCCACGGCGGGCGGCGGCGACTTCGGCGTCGCTGGCCGGGATCTCTTTCTGCACGATGCGTCGATAGAGCATCTCGGCCGGGGCGAAGCGCGCGATTCGCAGGCAGAAGTCGGCGGCGGCACGCTGGATC
>DASRSQ010000752.1:0-10846 GCA_035656475.1 Gemmataceae bacterium
CCGAAAGTTCATGGCTCGGCAGGAGCCTCGCCCTCCCGGCGTATGTCATTGACCATGCAGCTGCCAATAGGACTTTGAATTTGTGGTTTTGAGTTGTTTGGGCTTTGTGCTTTGTTATTTGCGATTGCAAAAACGCAAACCTCCTCGTTCCCAAATGCCGAGAACGAGGAGGCCTGTTCGGACTTCCCAATGGGGCTTACTGCGAGATAAACCTGGTGTAGTCGTCGAATACGAGAGAGCGGTCTCCCTTTTTCTTCGAGAGTATGCCGCCGCCGTTGGGCAGACGCCACATATAGACGTTCTTGTCGTACTCGCGTTCCATCCATTCGTTCTTGCGATCGTCAATGACGTTGGACAGGTACTTGACGATGGCCTCGTCGGTCTTGAGTCCCTTGGTCAGGAGCTTGACGCCGCTGAGGTTGGTCTCGAGCGGGACGGCGCCGATGTACTGGTGCTTGTTTCCCTTGACCTTCAGCTTGGATTCGAGGGTTTTGTTGTACTTGATCTCGTCCTTGCCCGCGAGGAACAGGGCAGCCATCGCATGGTCCTTGCACGGCACTTTGAGCACGCTCGGCAGCGAGATCGTGCGCGACTTGTCGAGCTTGGGGTCGATGCTGAGGAACACCGCTCCAATAATGTCGGCCCCCTCGCTGCGCGATTCGAATTGCCCCTTCATGAACATCGGGTTCGGCGGCGGCGTGTACTTGCAACGGCTCCACTCCGAATTGATCCAAATCGCCCCCAGCGTGCCGCCGGTGTCGGCGCCAATCACGATCAGGTTCGAGGTGTTGGCATCCTTCGTGGTGTCGTTGCGCCGTTCCAGGTAAGCGCGGGCGGCGGCGATGTCGTTGATCAATACCGGCCCATAGGCGCCGATCTGCTTGATGTAATCGCGCACCTCGATGGTGTCTTTCGATTTGGAACGAACCAGGGCGGCGTTCGGGAAGTTGCCGTTGGCGGCGCGGGCACCCCAGAAGGCCTTCTCGTCGTCGATGGTGGTGCTGTCGCCGTGGCCGCGAAAATCGAACATCAGCACGGAGCAGTTGGCCTTTTGCAGGGCCTCCGCCAGGGCCCGCCATTCGGGGGCCTTCATGTTTTTGCCTTCGCCAATCGGGTGGAGCAGGATGACGGTGGCGTTGCACTTCTTCTCGGCCGGATAGTACGCTCCGCGAAGTTTTACGCCGTCAATGGTGAAGATGTTAACCCCCTCGGCCGCCCCCTGGGCAAGGACCGCCGCCGGCAACATAACCATCAGGCTCAAGGCGACGAGGCGACACACACATGACAACCGAGCCATGAAAAAACCTCCGGAGATGAGGGCACCTACATCTGTTAACGATCTTAAAATGAAAGCCCAGACGGGTCAAGCGAATGCTGACGTGAGAATCGAATTTGTCAGAGAAATCCTCGCCGACATCGACGGTCGGGGGCTGACCAGCCGACAGCGGCGAAGAAGTCGCGAGCTTCCCAGGGCCCGCGACGACGCCAGGCAAGACACGGTTTTCCGAGCGAGTCTCTTGCTCCCGGAATCCGGAAGTTTCTCGTCCGCACCTCGCCGAACGTGTGGAAGCCGACGCGCCAGCCACGAGGCCCCGACTGCGACGCCACGCTTCCCTGACACCGAAAAAAACTCCTTTGCGAAAAAGGAGAGACGCCGACGCTCCCGTTGAGCGTCCGCTTGTCCAACCATGTTTATGCGATGCAGCGGCGTGTGCCAGTGTCTCGTTTTGGCGCGATCACGCTGTCAAGATAGGCAAGCTGTGCCTTTGCCCGTCTTCCTGTGCTGAGAATTGGGCGGCGCGTTGCCGGCATGTCGAGTTCGTGCATCGGCGCAAGTCGTGATCCGTCGGCGCGAAAAAAAATTCCGCGTCGAACTTTTTCTTGGTCGATCGCTTCAGCTGCGAGACATTGCAGGTCCATGCGTCGCGGGTAGGATACACGGAGCGATTGGTTGCGAGGATTCGGAAAGATGTTCACCGGCCTGGTCGAATCGATGGGAACCGTGTGCGGCGTCGTTGCCGACTCGACGGGAACGCTGTTGACGATCGAGGAGTCAACGATCGCGCCCGAGTTGCCGCTCGGTGCCAGCGTCGCCGTCAATGGCGTGTGCTTAACGGTGGTCGCGATCAATGGGCAAGCGCCCGTGGTGCAGGCGGCCTCGCCTGCACATCCCGGTCGTGCAGGCGAGCCGCCTGCATCAGGAGCGATTGCCAAGACATTCTCGTTTCAGGCCGGCCCCGAGACCCTCCAGCGAACCAACCTCGGCGAGATGCAACCCGGCATGCGCGTCAACCTCGAACGCTCCCTGCGCGTCGGCGATCGCCTCGGCGGCCACATCGTGCAGGGCCACGTCGATGGCGTCGGCAGCATCGCCGAACGCAAACGCGATGGCGAATGGGAATACGTCTGGTTCCGCTGCGATCCGCAACTGACGCGCCAGATGATCCGCAAAGGCTCGATCACCATCGACGGCGTGAGCCTGACGCTCGTGGACGTCGAACACGGCCGCTTCTCGGTCGCGCTGATCCCGCACACCATGGCGGTCACGACGCTCGGCTTCAAACAAGTCGGCGATAGCGTCAATCTCGAAACCGATCTGTTCGCGAAGTACGTCTTCAAATACATGGAAGAGATGGAATTGCCGTTCTGACGCCGCTTGCGGCCTCGCGCTCGCCGAATCGTTTCTGCGAGCGCGAAGCCGCAAGCGGCGATACCAAAGGAGACCGACTCATGGCTGAGAAAGAGAAGACGCCGCGCGAAAAGCTCATCGGCATGATTACCAGCTACTGGAGCGCGCAATCGATCCACGTGGCCGCCAAGCTCAAGCTCGCGGACCTCCTCAAGGACGGCCCGAAAACGGCGGACGAGCTGGCCAAGGCAACCAAGACACACGCACAGTCGCTGTATCGTTTGCTGCGTGCCCTCGCCAGCGTCGAGATTTTCGCCGAGGACGAGCAGGGCCGCTTCAGCTTGACGCCAATGGCCGAGTGCCTGGTCGATCGGCCGGGTTCGCAATACGCCGTCGCCATGATGATGGGAGGCGAGCATTTCGATTCCTGGGGCAAGCTCCTCTACAGCATCCAGACCGGCAAACCATCGTTCGACCACATTTTCGGCAAAGGCGTCTTCGAGTACCTCTCCGAACATCCCGAAGAAGCAAAGATTTTCGACGCCGCCATGACCGGCTTCCATGGCCCCGAAACCCAGGCCATGATCGACGCCTACGACTACACCGGCGTCAACACGCTCGTCGATATCGGCGGCGGCAACGGCACCGTCCTCAAGGCCGTACTCGGCCGCTACCCCAACATGAAAGGCATCCTCTACGACCTGCCTGGCGTCATCCAACGCGCTAAGGGCAACCTCGCCGAGGCCGGCCTCGCCTCGCGCTGTCAGACGATTGCCGGCAGTTTCTTCGAGGCCGCCCCGCCCGGCGGCGATGCCTACCAGATGCGCCATATCATTCACGACTGGACCGACGAGCAGTGTCACACGATTCTCAGCCACGTGCGCAAGGTCATCCCAAAGACCGGCCGCCTGCTCGTGATCGAGATGGTCATCAAGCCTCGCAACGAAGCCCAGGCGGCGAAGTGGCTCGACCTCAACATGCTAGTGATGCCCGGCGGCCGCGAACGCAACGAAGCCGAGTACCGCGAACTCTACGCCAAGGCCGGCTTCAAGCTGGAACGCATCGTCCCCACCCCGACCGATGTCAGCATCATCGAAGGTCGCCCCGTTTAAATGGGAAGCGTAGAAACGGTCCGCTCGGCGGTTTAGCACGCAACATCACCCGATTGCGACGATCCATCGCGCTAAACCGCCGAGCGGTCAATTTCGACGCTCCTAAAATGGCCACGAGTATGAATAGCCCCGTGTCAGGGTTCGCATATCATAACGACGTTCCTCCTTCATCCTACCTCCTTCATCCCTGGATTCCATGACCCGACGCGCCATTCAGCTCTTGACCGACGGCGAGAACATCGACGAAGTCTACATGGTCACGGACAAGCAACTCCGCACCAATCGCCAGGGCAATCTTTTCCTGCAACTGGAGCTGCGCGACAAGACCGGCGCCATCTCGGCCCGCCTGTGGAACGCCAATGAGCCGCAGTTCAAGTCGTTCAACGAGGGCGATTTCCTGCGCATCAAGGGCAAGGTGCAACTCTACCAGGGAGCGTTGCAGATCCTCTTCAACGCGTTCGAGAAGGTCGATGCGAGCAAGGTCTCGCTTGCCGATTTTGTCCCACGCGTCGAACAGGACCTGCACAAACTGTACGAACGCCTGCAACATTTCCTTCGCAAGCTCGGCGATCCGCACTTGCGAGCTTTGGCGGAATGCTTCCTCATCGACGATGCCTTCGTCACCGCATTCTGCAAGGCGCCGGCCGGCATTCGCAATCATCACGCCTATCTCGGCGGTCTGCTCGAGCACGTCGTCACCATGATGGAGATGGCCGACCGCATCGCGCCGCTGTATCCCGAGATGAATCGCGACATGCTGATGATGGGATGCTTTTTGCACGATATGGGTAAGATCCACGAGCTGAGCTACGACCACGTCTTCGGCTACACCGATGAAGGGCAGCTCGTCGGACACATTGATATCGGCGTCGAGATGCTGAACCAGAAGGCGGCACAGGTCCCGGATCTGATCGGCGAGCCCTTGCCCCGCGAACATTTACTCCGCCTCAAGCATCTCATCGTCAGCCATCACGGCAGCTACGAGTTCGGCAGCCCGCGTTTGCCGATGACGCCAGAGGCGATCGCGTTGACGTATCTGGACAACATTGATGCGAAGATCCACGTCTTTGCACGCGACATCCGCGAGGACAAGAATGCCGACGCGGCATGGACGCCGTACAACCAGCATATCCAGCGGCGGTTGTTCAAGGGCCTGCGCGAGGGTTCGGAGCCAGTATCGGACTAAATTCCCGAACCCTTTTGGGCTCTTGCGCGACTAGACAAGTAGAATGACCATGCGCAATCCGCCCCCGTAGCTCAGGGGATAGAGCATCGGTTTCCTAAGCCTTTTTGAAGGATCCTCGTTTTCCCGAAAAACGCGAGAAACTCCGAAAAAACTGCCGTTATTCACCCATCTCGCCTTTCTCCCAAAATGTCCAAAAATGTCGCGAAACGCCCCCTTCCGGTAGTAAATACTACCCCGCCGCGGACCTCCCCTCGGTGGCGAATGAAGGCGCGGGAAGTGCAGTTGAAGTCCAAATCGCAATACGGGTACGGGGCGGATGACCTATGGACGGGCTTGATTCTCGGTCTCGATTTGCGGCCTTTCCTTTGAGGAGTGACGGGGCGCAACAGGCTATTCGTCGCTGTCCCTGTGGTTGCCCGGCGAGCGGCCGGCGCGACGTTGGCCTCTCTGCTTGGATTCCATTCCCTCTTCTTCATCCTGCAGCGCGGCGTGATGATCCGGTGTTTCGCCATTCCATGTGCGGAGAAGTGTGCCGATGGTCGTGTTCAAGCATGCCGCGCGGTACTTCTTGTATCCGTCCTCGCCGAACTTGTCGGCGAGGAATCGCGTCAGCGCGTTTTTTGCCAGGCCCAAACCTTTGAAGTTCTCCGCAAGCTGTCGATTCTTTGCAGGCTCGGTATTGGTGACGCTTCCCTTGTCGTACCCGTGGTGCAAATTGAGGGCGGCGATGACTTTTGCGGCCGAATCCCTCTCGTCTTTCTTCGGTCGTCCGGCTCGACGCTTGCGTTGCGTCGCGGGCGTCTCCGCCGCGCCATCGCTGGTCGGTTTCCCTGTCGGCATCTGGGGGACAGTACCTGCTCCAATGGCGTGCGATTCGTCGACATCGGACTGTCCCGGAACAGGGTAGCCGTTGGCCTTGAGCATTCTTTCAACGGCCTCTTTGCGGCCAGTTTCTCGGTCGACCTCTCTCTCTCGTTCTGACTTGCGTACGAGTGTGCCGGGAAGGTTTCCTACAACGAAACTGAGCCCATTAGGAAATGCTCTGACTGCGCCTGGCGGGATACTGTATTGCACAGTTGCAGGATCGTAGCTGGACTTCGTGAGCTCATAATTCGCTTCGGCTCGGATCTTCTCGACTGTTCCGGCGTCCAGCTTCAAGGCATGGGCCAGTTGTTCAAAAGCCGCGCCGTTCCATGGACGAGGTAAGTTCTCTTCGCGCATGAACGCCGTCACTCGTTCGCACGCCTCGATCAGCCAGGAAATGGCACTGTTTGCGGGACGATTCGCGAACACCACACCGGCGCGGCCCGCATCGCCGCGGGCCACGATCGCCTGAGCTTCGTGCCAATTCTTGAGCGTAAAACGTCGACGTTCAAGCGCGCGCAATTCCTTGTCCCGCCAGTCGGTGACAAGTCGTTCATTCTCCGCGTTGTACCCCTTGGAGCCATCGGCCACGATTTGCGAGAGGCGGAACAATTGAATGAGCATTCTCTCAACGGCTTGTTCTGCAGATTCAGGGGCCGTGGGACTGTGGTTACCGATTTCTGAACCGGCCGCTGGCGCGGGCGGATCCGGAGATTCTCGAGGTTGTGCCGGGTCTTGATTGATGCCAAGACGGGCCAATTCGCGCTCGATCGACGAATGCTCGGACATGGTCCGGTTCCCGTGCCGGTTGCACCCGATGGAAAGGAATGGGGCAGGCAGTCGGGAAACTGCTTTTCAGACAGCCAGCCGTCGCTGTCGTCCTATCCCCGTTTGTACGCATTATACGCTGGGGGGCGAATGCTTGCGAAGAACGGATTCGGCCTCTGCAAGGAGCCTGAATCGCTGGCCATCGCGAAAACGAATATCGTGGCTCTGCGACCACGATCAGCCAAATGACCGGCCGCTTGGGTCGCATGGTGGGCTAAAGGGGGTCCTGGCGCGAGCGAAAAGCGGGAAAAAAAACTCAAGGCGGCGGAGAAGGCTGCGGCGGCGAGATGGAGGCGCCAACTGGAAAGTCATCAGACTCATCCATCTCGTCATCAGCTATAGGTGGCACGCAGTATTCTGTAGGCTGATCCTGCTCGTTCATATCGCCGGTGAAGTCCCAGAGCATCAATATTGGCGACTGTCCTGGATTCCTGTCGTTGTAGTGATCGACATCGTTCTTCAATTGGTGAAGCTCGCCCGCTGCTTGATTTCGCCGTTGCGTAAACGATGCTTCCATATGCTCACGTACTGGCGTTGGATCGTTGAGCATATCGTCCCATAACACCTCTTGGACGTACGCGCCCTCGGAATCAATGTACACGCACTTTCTGGCGTGATAGCGGCGAACAACCCTGCCCTTAAAGTCGGTGAAGTGATCTTCACGAAGGGCTCGCGCCATGTCCTTGCGGAACCGTTGCTTTGGATCTGATTGCGGTTCTTGCCAACCAATGCTGCAGGCATATTGGTATACGTCATTCAGGTTGACTGGCGAGTTCGTAATGCCCTGATGCTCGCGATGCTCAATAAACTGAGTGTAGATTCTGCGCAGCTTGGCCCCATACGTTTCCGGCATACGTCACCTCACAGCTTTGGCGAAAACCCCCAGCCGTCAACCATCGCATTCGGAATGAGCATATCACGGACTTTGACTAGGGATTCTCTTTGCTGGCTGTAATGCAAAACCCCGCGCCTCTGCAATTGGCCAACGATAATTCCTGGATGCACTTTGATGCGATTGGCAAACTGATTGATCTTTGGCCGATAAAAGAGTGGCGCAACACGAGCAACGAAGCTATCCATCTCGGAGCGAGGTACTAGGAACTGCGTGGCTTCGGTATCGGCACGTTGTTCAGCTTCCGGTTTCTCGCTGGTTGCCAGGGACTCTTCACCAGCAAGCCGTTCATCGAACGAAAATCCATCGTGATATTTCACATGGATCAATTCATGAACCAGCGTGAACCAGAAGTAGTCGATGCGATCAAATCGCATTGACAGTCCGACAACCGGCGCTTTGTCGTTGAGCCACAATGTAACGCCATCCATCTTCATTCGTGGAAGATATTCCACGACGACAAGGCGAACGCCCAGACTCGCCAAGAATGCCGGAATTTTTCGTACATTAGCCTCGTGGCCGACATACGCACGAAGCGCGTCAAGCCCTTTTTCAAAAGAGCGCGGATTGAATGGGGCAGCGCTAACGGCCTTGGCAAGATTCCTGACTCGGCACGCCCACGCAATTTGTTCAGGCGTTGCCGCATCGTACGTCGTCGATTTACGTGCTGCCAATGTCAGCGTTGGCTTATCGCTCAGTGATGCAGTGTCAAAGAATCGCAGCAGTTCTTTTTCCAAAGCGCCGGCGCTGTCAGTGCCGCTAATCCAGTTTCGCTTGACCATTTCATTAACTGGCGCGATTTTGAACATTGCTGCCCTGCGCGCGATATCGTCATCATCGCTTGCGACCAGCGAGAGCCGATAAGCACTTTCAAGATTCATCCACAGTTCGGCGCTTGTGCCAAACGCCTTGGAAAGATCAATGGCCGTCTCTGGAGTGACAGCCTTTTTTGCGGTGATGATCTCATTGATAGTCGGAAGCGGCCTCCCCATGATTGCTGCCAAGTCCTTCTGCGTCCACCCTCGCGCCTCAAGTTCTTCGCGAATAAATTCCCCAGGGGAGAAAACCTCGCGCTGAGTTTTCTTTTCCATCGCAGCTCCCTCAGTGGTAATCTTCGATCCCACAAATCATGACCGTGGCTTTCGGATTGCCCGGTTTGATCTTAAGAATCAATCTCCACTGATCGTTCAAACGCATGGACCGCTCATCCGAGCGGTCGCCCTTCAGTTTTTCAAAATGCAGCGACTTCAACGAGTAGAAATCGCGCTCGTCTATTGCGGCTCGAATCACTTGGAGGCGTTTCAGAAACGCCTTGCGTATGTCAGCTGAGTATCTCCCAGGAAAACTGCCGCCGCTTTCCGCGTCCGCTAAATCTTTGTCGAGGAACTCAACGTCCATGACCTCTCCACTGATCCCGCACGCATTCTTATCCTAACACCGGACTGTGAAATGTCAATATATGTCTTTAGGCTAATGGCCTATATTTATAAATCAGAACTCCGGGCTTGCCGCGAGCCCGAAAGTGGTCGTCGCCGGCCGTCGGCGAGAAGGGCGTCAAAATGCTAGCAATCCGGATGAATACTGGCTTTTCCAGCTCGCTCCGTTAGACTGGAACCGTGGCCTGGCACAATGCCGGGCTCTCTGACAAGAGGAAAACGAATCATTATGGGGCGGCCCGGCTAGGGCCGCATAACAACCCGAAGACTCGCGTGAGTCCGTGCTGCTCTTCAAGAAACCGCAACCCTGAGCCGAGAGGCTCTTGTATCTCACGATGGCAGCGCTTGGACCGCGCCCCGCAAGGGGCGTCGGCCAGGTGCTGTTTCGTGCGCCCCGTTGCGGGGGCCTTGGAGGCGGTGCCCGGTTCGGCGCTCCTCTTTTTTTGGGAATGGCGTTCCCCGCAAGCCCGCACGCCAGGAGACCCACCATGCCCTACTCGGCAGAATTGAGCAGAAGTAATCCGACCTCTTTGATTTTCCTCATCGACCAATCAAGCTCTATGGCCGAACCATTTGGTGCTCAACCGGAGAAGCCCAAGGCTGATGGTGTCGCCGATGGAATCAATCGGCTCTTGCAGAATCTCATTCTGAAATGCGCCAAGGGCGACGGCATCCGAGATTACTTCCATGTCGGCGTCATCGGTTATGGCGGGCGCGTCACTTGGGCTCTTGGCGGCACACTAGCCGGCCAGAAGCTTGTGCCGATCAGCGTCATCGCCATGAATCCGCTCAAGGTTGAGCAGCGAACTCGCAAGGTAGACGACGGCGCCGGCGGCCTCGTCGACCAGAAATTCAAGTTTCCCGTCTGGTTCGAGCCGGTCGCCGGCGGCCGCACTCCCATGTGCCAGGCAATCAAAGAAGCGACGACGGTGTTGAAGGAATTCATCAGTCAGTTCCCCGACGCCTTCCCGCCGCTGATCATCAACATCAGCGACGGCAAAGCGACTGACGGCAACCCGGAATTGCCCACGATCGAGCTTCGGAACCTGGCGACCTCCGACGGCAACGTGCTAATGTTCAACGCCCATTTATCCTCGCAGGCAGCGCGCCCGATCGATTTCCCTTCGACCGAGAGCGAGCTACCAGATCCATACGCCCTCGTTCTATTCAAGATGTCCAGTATTCTGCCGCCCAAGCTCCGCGATGCCGCTCAAGCCGAGGGCTTCCGCGTCAATGACAATACCCGAGGCTTTGTCTTCAATGCCGACCTCGTTTCCGTGATCCGCTTTCTCGACATCGGCACCCGCGCCGCACAGACGATCCGCTGAATATGGCCGGACTTAATTCTCTGACTTGGCGAGTATTCTACACGCCCAAGTCAGGCCACACGGCTGACGAATATGAGGACGCCTTCGCTGGCGATCCCGAGCGTGGCCGTTTCGCCATTGCCGACGGTGCTTCTGAAAGTGCGTTCGCCAATGTGTGGGCGCAGATTATCGTAAACGCCTATATCCAGACTCCCGGGTCATGGTCTGGCTGGCTGCCTGAAGCCCGACACCAATGGCAAATGAAATGCCAGGAGCGCGAACTCTCCTGGTACGCCGAGGCCAAGGTCGCCGAGGGGGCCTATGCGGCATTTCTTGGACTATCTGTTACCGGTCGACACTGGCATGCAACCGCTGTCGGCGATTGCTGCATGTTCCAGATCCGCGACGGCGGCTTGCTCCGGGCCTTCCCGATGCGGCGTTCCGCGGATTTCGACAACCGGCCATCATTGCTGGGTTCTCAGAATCGAAGACCTTGCCAGGCCCGAGCACGCCGCGTCCACATTCGAGGCGTCCTAAACCCCGGCGACACCGCGATCCTGATGACCGACGCGTTGGCTCAATGGTTCTTGAT
>DASRSQ010000753.1:0-19622 GCA_035656475.1 Gemmataceae bacterium
CACACCGGCCGGCCGATGCCGATTCTGCCGTTTGGGACGCCGATCACGGAGTTGCTATAACATGGCGGCGTCCAGAGCCGGACAAGAAACGGCGTTTCGCATCGAGGACACAGAATACATCATTCGTGAGCACCGCAAGCGGAAACGTGAACGGCGAGCGGTGCTGCGTGAGCGGCCGGATTAACGCGATGGCGCCGTCAGCACATATCTTGCCACCGCGCTGCTACGGATCTCGATCATGCCAGCGTAGCGCAGCCCGAGCTTTTCGAGCACGCGCACCGAGGCGATATGTTCCGGCTCCACCAGGCCGATGATCCGGTCCAGCTTCAGCACGTCGAAGCCGTACCGCATGAGCGGCTGACACGCTTCGGTGGCGAGGCCTTTGCCCCAGTGCTCGGGGACGAAGCGGTAACCGATGTCGACTTCGTTCAGGTCGTCGAGAAATTTGAGACCCGCGAAGCCGATGATCTGGCCGGTCGATTTCAGGACGCACGCCAGCCGGCCGAAGCCGTGTTTGCGATAGTCGGCGATCGGGCGATCGCGCAGCGAGTTCCTCGCCTCCTCGAGCGTCCGCACCAGGCCGGCGTCGCCGGTGTAGCGCGTGACGGCCGGATCGGTGACGAGGGGATAGAACGCCGCCGCATCGTCGAGCGTGAATTCGCGCAGGATCGGGCGTTCCGTTTCGATCATGATTCCACGTCAACGACTGGTGATCTTGAGCAGCACCGATTTCGCGGCATGTTCGCTGTTCTTCCCCTCGCGCCGGGCCAGCACCACGAACGGATGCTCCTGCGACTGCACCCATGGCTCCGCGTAGATCACGACCGTGCGCGTCGTCTCATTCTCGTTGACGAGGATGCCGTTGAGGCCGATGTCGAGCACGCGCACGCCGTGTGGCAAGCCGCGGACGTCGAGCGGCACGCGTCCCTTGAAGCCGTTGCGACGCTCGATGCGCACCAGCAATTTCGCCTGCTCGCCCGCCTTCAGCGACACGGCCGATTCCGCCGTGGTCGTCACGATGTCGCCCGGCTCGATCAGCTTCGGCAGGTCGATGTCGCCGAGCAACGAGAACGGGATGCTCGTGTCGGTCGTGCTGCCCTCGAAACGCAACTTGCCAGTCACCGCCTTCGCATTGGCTTCCGCATAGAGCGCAACCGTGGCCGTGAAGTCTCCCGCCTCGATCGTCGTCTCCGGCAGGTGAAATCCGGCCGGCAAATCCTTCGCACGCACCCGGATCGGTCCATCGAATCCATCGATGCGCTCCGCCGTGAACGTGATGGAAGTCGCGCCGCCCTTCGATACGATCGGCGTTGTCGGCGTCGCCTTCAGCGTGAAGCTTTCGCGCGGATGGCGCACCGTGAGACGATAGCCGAAGTTGACGCCCCCCATGCCGCGAGCGTCGCTGACGCGCACCTTGTATTCGCCATCGGCGGGCGGATCGAAGACGATGCGCGAATCCCGGCCAAAGCCGGGGCCGCCGTCGTCATTCTTGTAATACAGCGTGAACACCGGATAGCCGTTCGGCGGAAACGCCGTTCCCGGCGGATGCACCGACACCTTGTACATCGGCGTGCCATTGGCGTGATGCGTTGGCGTCGTGTCGAGATAGCCGACGCGCTGCCCGGCGGCGGCGAAGAAATTGCAATCGGCATCTGGATGCGTCGGCAGGGCCTTGATCTTCATCAGCTCGGTGCCGACGAAGAGGTAATCATTGGTGCCAAGCTCGCTCCAGGCCTCGATGCGGATATTGCCCTGAGCGGAATCGTGATCGCGAAACGTGACGTGTGTCTTCGCCTGCGACCGCAACACCGTCCGCGGCACCGGCTGCCCATCCTTGTCGAGAATCTCGATGATCGTGTCCAGACGACTGCCAAACCGGCGCGCGTGCGTCTCGACGATCAGTCGTTGCCCTTTTTTCGCGGCGAAGCTCCATAGGTCTTTTTGATTATCGCGCGTCAGCCGGCCATGCGCAGCCCCCGGGACCGGAATCTTGGCGCCGGCGGTAACTGCAGGAAACTCGCCTGCGACAATTTCGGCCTTGCCCAGGGCGTTGCCGACATCGAGCTTGAATACTTGCCCTGGTTTCGCGTCCGCCGGCATCGCGAACGAGATGACACGCTTGGGCAAGAATACGCCGTCTAGCTGGATGTCGCCTTTCATGCCACGCGGCAAACTGAGCGGAAACACCTCGGTGACAATCGGGAGCTCGCCGAGTTGTAGCCGGTAGGTGAAATCGTTGCCGCCGCGATAATCGCGATCGCGTACCCCAATTGCATAAGTCCCGGCTTTCGCGAAGGTGTAGCCGAGATGTCCCTGAGTGCTCTCAGCCAACGTGTTGCCGGCCGCGTCCGTGAGGATCAGAACTGGATCGAGCTTCGACTTGAGTTCGGCGGTCTGAATGCGCACACCAAGACTCTCGCCTGCCTTGACATTGATGCGATGAAACTGGACGGCCCCGGCGCGGCCGAGTTTTCCCGCGATCTCTGACGGCAGCGATTTCTTGCTGGGGTGGCCGAAGGAAATCAGGGAGTGCTGCGGGTTCGACCCCCGGGAATCGCTGCGCTCATCCCGGGGCTTGGCGGCTTCCTTCTCCCCTCTCCTTTTGGGAGAGGGGTTGGGGGTGAGGGCTTTTTCCTTGCCAAATTCATGCGCAACCTTTCCCGTCTTCATGTCGATCAGTTGCACGATGCCGTCGTAACGACCGACGATGATCTGCCCCGCGTCCTCGCGCAGCGCCAGGCACAGCACCGATTCGGGTTGCCGATCATAGACTTTGCACTCCACCATCTTTTCGACGTCCCACGCCTTGACGACGCGATCCTCGCCGACGGAGTAGAGCGTCTTCGAGTCGCTGGAGAAGACGAGCTTCAGCACCGCGCCTTCGTGCGCGAACACCGATTGGCGAATCTTGGCGCCGGTAGGTGTTGGCTCGTATACGCGAATACTCTTATCGACACCCCCGGAGACGAGATACTTGCCATTCGGACTCCACGCGACGGCGTATAACCAATCGGTCGCCTCGCCGAGCGTGTACAGCAGCTTGCCCTTGTCGACGTCGAAGACTTTCATGGCGCGATCGGCCGAAACGGAGGCGAGTTGTTTGGCGTCGGGGCTGAAGGTGATGCCGTAGACGGCGTCACTGTGTTCTTTGAGAACGTGTTTCTTTCTGCCCAAAGGAATGACGATTTTCGAATCGCTGCCCGCGGTAGCAATAGTCCATGACGTCGCAGCATCCTGTATGGAGTCCGTGTGATCATAAGTTGCAAAGACTTGGAATGGCTTGTCGAATCGAAAGAACAACGCGGCACTTCCTGCTCCAGGCCGGCTGAAAAAGGCGGCCCCCGCATCGCCGTCTTGAGAAAGGGCCGTGATAATACCATCCTTGGCGAATGCCTGATAGACATCTGCATCAAACGACAAATTGTATCCAAAATGGTCCAGAGGATTTGTCGTGCTCTGGGTGTTTGCCTTGAGATCGACAACTGTCAATTCGCGCCCTCTCGCGAAAACAAGACGGTTGCGTTTCGGATTGTACGACATCGCGGTAACCGGAGGCGCCGTGTTTGTTTTCGCCTTGATCGCCGGCAGCACCACCTTCACCTCCGCGCCATCATCCCTCGCACCCGCCGCCACCCACGCACGCAACTGCGCAACTTCATCCTTGCTGGGATGAAACTTCGCCTTCGCCGGCGGCATCTTCGGCTTCCCCTCGCACAGCAGCACCAGCTTGCTCTTGTCCGGCTGTCCCGGAACGATCACGGGCCCGCCATCGACGCCTTCCATCATCGCCTTGTACGTCTCGAGATTGAGTTCGCCGCGCATGGTCTTCGCGTTGTGGCACTCGAGGCAATACTTCGCGATGAACGGCCGAATCTGCTTGGCATAACTCGGCGTCTGTCCGTGAGCCGCCGCGTTGAATCCAAGCAAAAGGCAGGCAACCAATATCAGAAGCAGCGTTGTGTCAGCTCCCCTCTCCCCCCGCCGGCTTTCGCGGGTGGTTGGCAAAACAGTGGTGGGCGGGGGGAGAGGGGCCGGGGGTGAGGGGGGAACTTCTTGCGATCGCTCCACGCAGGTTCGGTAGATCATCTCTTTGACAGGCTCCAGGTCGTCATAGATTTCCGTGTTCCAGAAGCGCAACACTAACCAACCATCGGCACCCAGTGTCTCCGTACGTTTCGTGTCTTTCTCACATGTCGAAAGGTGCGATTCGCCGTCTACTTCGATGATCAATTTGCATTCGTAGCAAGCGAAGTCGACGACATAGGAATTGATTGGATGCTGGCGACGAAACTTGAAACCACTCAAGGCGCGATTACGCAACTCTCGCCACAGGAGTTTTTCAGCAGGAATATTCGCTTGCCGCTGACTGCGAGCGGCTCCGATCTTGCGAATGCGAGCCATTGTGTCCTCCGCGTAAGGAGTTCCCCCCTCACCCCCAGCCCCTCTCTCCCCGCCAACCTTGTCACTGCAGCGACAGGTCGTTGCCGGCGGGGGGAGAGGGGGGCCAATCTCGGCTTCTATAAACCCGTCTCGGATACTTCATCGATTGAACAAGAACTCGCGGCTCGTCAGCACCGACCAGTACAGATCCTCCAGCACCTCGCGCCGGCTCGCTTGCGGATCGTCCGCCATCAGCTTGCGAAAGCGCGTCAGCTCCGCGTCGCTCGGCGCCCGGCACAACGCGAGCATGAAAACCCGGCGAATCGCATCATCGTTGCTGACCTTCCCAGTCACCCAATCCTCGACGCGCGACTGTTTGTTGCGGAGCTTGTCGTTCAACGTCTGGCCATTGTTGAGATGCAACGCCTGCGTGACGCTCGACTCCTGGCCGCGTTCGCAGGAACACGTCTGACCGCGCTCGGGACGGCCGAACGCGTCGAGGAATTGCGATACGAGCTGCGTGTCGGGGAGCTGCAATGCGCGCGTGCCAAGCGGATAGTCGCCAGTCGCAGCGTCGCCGCCGGAGGAGCCGAGCGTCACCTTGGTGAACGCCGTCGGCACCTTGGTGATGTCGCTGTACGCGTCCAGCACGACCTCGGCGGGAAGCCGGCGAATCAGGTAACGCGAATAGAACCGATCATCCGTCTTGTTGCCGCCCAGCACCGACGACGAACGCTGATACGCCGCCGAGTTCATGATGGTGCGGATCGTGTGCTTGACGCTGTACTTGTTCTTGATGAAGTCCTGGGCAAGCGCGTCGAGCAACTCCTCGTTCGACGCGGGATTGGTCTGACGATGATCGTCCTCGGCCTCGACGAGTCCGCGGCCCATGAAGTTGCGCCACACGCGATTGACAAGCGCTCGTGCAAAGTAGGGATTGTCCTTCGCCGTCAACCAGTCGACGAAATGCTCGCGGCGATCCTTGCTGGCAATCACGGGCTTGCCGTCGAGCGGCGTCGGTGGCATGGCGATGCCGCGGCGCGGATGCAGCACGTCGCCATCGGTGGTCGACTGGATACTGAACTCGCCGCCACGATCGCCATTCTTGATCGCGATCTGCGAGAACAGGTTTGCCATGCTCCAGTATTGATCCTGCGTCCACTTCTCCAGCGGATGATTGTGACATCGGCAACACGTGATCGACATGCCCATGAACGTGACCGCGGTGCTCTCGGTCAGATCGCTGATGTCCTTGTGCAACATGAAATAATTGGCCTGCCCATGCTGCAACGTGTTGCCTCGCACGGTCAGGATCTCGCGGGCAAACTGATCCCACGGCTTGTCGTCGGCGACGCTCTGCCGCACGAAGTGCGCAAACGCCCGCATGCCCGGCTGCGGCAACTTGCGACTCGAAATCAGCAGCAGATCCGACCACTTGTACGACCAGTAATCGACATACTCCGGCCGCGCAAGCAGCGCGTCGATCAGCTTCGCACGCTTGTCCTTGGCCGGATCGCTCGTGAACCTTTGCACTTCTGCAGGCGTCGGCAACACGCCGAGCGCATCGAGATACGCCCGGCGAATGAACTCATGATCGTTGCATTGCGGTGATGGCGGTATGTAGAGCGATTCGAGCTTCTTCAACACGATCGCATCGACAAAGTTGTGTCGCGGCGACTCGGAAAACAGCTTGCGATCAACATCCGGGAACGGCGATGCGACTCGCGCCAGCGCGACCTTGCCCGCAAAGATGGCGGTGATCGCCGCCTCGCCATTGCCGTTGACCTTCACGAGGCCATGATCATCGACACCGGCGACGAGTTCCTCGGTGCTCGCGAACTTCGTCCAGCGCGTCACGTCTGCACTTCGTCCATCCGAGTACCACGCGCGCACCAGTACCTGCAGCGTGTCATTCGCCTCGAGCCGGGCGCGCGTTGGAAAGATCTCGATGCGTTCCAGTCTCGCGTCGGCCTTGCTTGGCCCCGGCGCTCCCTCGGCAATCCAGTCAGCCAGCACGCGAAACTCCGGCGACTTGACTTCGAGCTTGAGCCCGCCGCCGTGCGGCAACGCTAGCGTCGGCTTCAAGAGCATCAGACTCCGCGCTGGCTCCTGACGATTGACACGCCGTGCATTCGCTTGCCGGGTGAGGACGAAATGGTCAGCGACCGCATCGTAGCCACGCAGCGACAGCTTGAGTCCGCCCTTGCCCGCGAGGGCCCCGTGACACGCGCCAGAGTTGCAACCCGCCTTTGTCAGGATCGGCACCACCTCGTTCGCGAAGCTGATCGCCGCCGGCTGCTTTGTGCCGACGACCTTGACCTTGATGCTCGCGTTCATGTCGTCCTGATTGGTCGAGATCGTCGTCTCGCCATCGCCGACTGCTTTGAGGACGCCATCAGCCACGACCGCGACCTTCGGATTGGCCGAGAAGAATTCGGCACTCTCGGTGACGTCCGCGACGACGTCCCCCTTCTCGACGCGATGCACGAGCAAACGTTGCGTCGCGTTCGGGCCGGTCAGCGTGACGGCGCCAGGCTGGATTTGTAGCGAGGGTTGGGCAGGGAGCAGCAGCAAAGCGGAGAGGATGATTGGTTGCATATGCAAATTCGTCAAGGTTGGATTTCGTAGCGTGAAGGCGGGGCGAGCAGGACCACTTCATTGCGCTTGCGGCTCAAGATCACATCGAACAGGTCGAGGACATCACGGCCCAGGATACTGAATTCGATTGCACCAGCGTCAGTGAAGGCAGGGAAGCTTGCCTGCACGGTGGCCGTTCCCCCATCCATGCGCGGCAAACGCAAAGTCGCGAGCACTCTGACGTAAGCTTGCCCTCCCCCAATTCCTACGATGGACACCCCAGAGGTTGCCTGGGCGGTCGCACCGCCAAGTTTGACCAGGAGATCCGCGCTGAATGCCGAGGCGTCTGCACCCGAGTCGATGAGAAACGTCTCTGCAACCTTGAGGCCGAGCGAATTCTCTATGTCGATAACGATCATGGGGCGGATCTCGCCATCAAAGCAATCACGCCATTCGCCAACGATTCGCATAGATTCTGGGCCCCGTTTCCGTCCGAACATATTGGACAAGCGCGCCGTCGTCCTCTGGATGAGTAGATGCCGCCCAAGCCCAGGCCGCTTCCGCCGAATCAGCAATGTGAGCTTCTTGCCCGGCCACGACGACATGTTTGCCCCGCGCCTGCGGCATCAGATCGGGCCAATGCTGTTCTAGCCAGTCGAGATTTCGCTTGGCGCGATTGATTCGAGCATGGATCTTTGCACATTCTTCTGGATCGGAAATCTCACCGACTACAAGGCCCGCATCCGCGATATTCTTCCGACGGATCATCGTTTCTCCTCTTTGATCAGTCGAGATCAATGGTGAATTTGCCCATCTTGAAGGCATTTTCCAGGATTTGCCAGTCTAAAGAGTCTGGCGAATTTCTCGCTGGAAAACAAAAACGTATGCACGGTCCCTTTCCATCCGTCGTAGTCGACTGCCAATTGATCATGTAGGACACAATCATTGCTAACAAGGCGTTCGAGCGTTGTCTCTAGACGCCCCCGCTGCGTTTCCACCTCCCTGAGCTGGAGTTCGTACCGATTCTTGCATTGAGGGTAAGTCACGATGGCAAACACTATCGTGCCTACCAATAGTACAAGTCCTGATCCGATGCCGAGCAGCACATACCAATCTCCAAGGAAGCAAAGGCAGCACGGCACTAACGCCAACATGAACCCGCATCCAATAATCCCTCCAGTTCCGTGGACCGGCGGCTTGGCGGAGAAGTTGCTTAGATTCTTAGCTGCCTCAATGTGTTTTAGGCAATCGTCGCAATAGGGGATTTTCCATGACTTAGATTGAACATGGACAACTTTCTTCCCCTTCTCTCTGGTGCTGGTCACCGTAACAGTGGTGTCTGGAGTTCGACAACAGCAAGCACATGCATTCGGCCATTGAATTATTACAGCCGATATTTGCACCGCGTGCATTTGGTCCCCTTGTTAGAAATATCAAAACAACTCGCGTATCGCCTGCACCCCGAAATCGACCAACGGCAACGGCCGGTTCTGCGGTCCTGGCAGCTCGCGGTGGATATCCAGCCCGAGCCCGCGATACAGCGTTGCGGCGACTTCGCCCGTTGACACTGGACGCGACTTCGGCCGATAGCCCAGCTCGTCCGATTCGCCTACCACGCGGCCGCCCCGGATCGGGCCGCCGCCCATCATGATCGTCCACACGCCCGGATGATGATCGCGACCTCCCGCGGGGTTGATCTTCGGCGTGCGGCCGAACTCGCCCATCGCGGTCACGATCGTGTTCGAGTACAGGCCGCGCTCCGTCAGGTCCTCGAGCAACGCCGAGTACGCCCGGTCGAAGTTCGGCACCACCTCGCGCGACATCTGCGCGATGTCGGTGAACGGCCGCGAGCCGTGGATGTCCCACGTCACCTCGTCGAACACCGTCTCGAACATGTTGACCGTCACGAAGCGCACGCCACGCTCGATCAACCGCCGCGCCAGGAGACAGCTCTGCCCGAACCGCGTCCGGCCATAGCGATCGCGCAACGCGGCCGGCTCCTCGTTGAGGTTGAACGCCTGCCGAGCGCGCGGGCTCGACATCAAGCGATACGCCATCTGGAAGTTGCCGTCGAGCTGGCGCGCCTGGGCGTTGCCCTCGAACGACGCGATCGACGCATCGACCGCATCGCGCATCCGCTGCCGACGCTCCGCCCGCCCCGCCGAGATGTACGCCGGCGGCAGCAGGTCGGGCACCTGGAAGTCGGGCACCGCCGGGTCTGCGTTGAGGATGAACGGATCGTGCTGCCGACCGAGATAGCCCGCGGTATGTCCGTGCGGCAAATTGCCTCCGGTCCGGCCGATCGGCTTCGGAATCAACACGTGCGGCGGCATCTCGCCGCGCGGGCCTTTGACGTAGCCGAGCACGC
Source organism: Gemmataceae bacterium (assembly GCA_035656475.1). Taxonomy (GTDB): domain Bacteria; phylum Planctomycetota; class Planctomycetia; order Gemmatales; family Gemmataceae; genus SIAQ01. The sequence continues at coordinate 9,326 of DASRSQ010000753.1, forward strand.
ACCCCGCATGCGGATGTTCGATGCCCCCGGTGAACAGGCGGCCGGTCTGCATCATCTGATAGCCGGTGTCATGGACGGCCGTTGCGGTGTGATAGCACGAGCGGATGAGCGAATACTTGTCCGCGTGCCGGGCCATGCGTGGAAAGACTTCGCTGATCTGCATGCCGGTGACATTGGTGGCGGTAGGCCGAAACGGCCCGCGCACCTCGACCGGCGCCGCCGGCTTCGGATCCCACGTATCGATATGGCTCGGCCCGCCGACGAGAAACAGCATGATGCAATTGACATCGCGATCCGCCTCGCCGCGTTGTTGCGCCGCCGCGTAGTCACTGAGAGTCAAGCCGAGCGTGGAAACCGCCCCCGCCTGCAAAAACGTCCGCCGCGTCACGCCGCTGACTGCGTCCAGCCGAATCATGCCGATACCCTCATGAAGGTGCGATGCAGTCTAGGGTAACCGGACGGGAGCCGAGGGTCAATTCCCTGCCGCCGAGTAGATGTCCCGAAAAACACCGCACATTTGTGTTCTTGCAAACGGTCGTCGGGTTCCGTTTGCGGTAAAGAGTCGCCCTGGCGATCCATTTTACTTCATCTGCTTTCGTTCACGGGACGGTCGCAGAAGCGTCCGCACGGTCGCCAGCACACTTAACAAGCTGCGGGTCATCTGGAGCAAATGGTTTATCGAGGAATTGGCGTGCCTCTCGGAAAATCCCTGGGAAAGAGCCCAACAGGCGAAGAGATCGTTGCGCTCTTTGTCTGGCTGAATGAGGATGGCAGGGCTGGCGGCTCCCTGTCCCATTCTTCACGGTCAAAAGCTTCCTGGGAAATCGGATTGGCGAGTTATGCGCCCTTCGCACGGATCAACTGCAATCGGGCCGAGTCATCTTCGTCGCCGAAAGCACGAAGGGACGGAAAGAAAGGCGGTCCTGCCCGCTGAGAAGGCGGGGAGTGCCGGGGAGCGTTTTCTTTTGAGGGGGATTTGAGGGGGATTTTTCGTCCGAAGTGACCCGTTGAAACGACAGTAGCCGCAAGTCCTTATCTTGCGGCTACTTCTGAGCGAGGACGACGGGACTCGAACCCGCAACCACCGGATCGACAGTCCGCTTACTGCTTGCCACAAAGGTAATGCCCCCCAAGAAGTTACGACGCCCGCAGTTCTTCCCTTGGCCCATTCCTTGGCCCGTGAAATCGATGCCTCGCCTGATCTGGCCCAAATCATTCGCGCCTGGGCATCGTTGCCGGATGCGCTGAAGGCGGGCATCCTCGCCATGGTCAACGCGGCCCAACGATAAATGCCAGGTACTTGCAAGCCCAGGAGCGCCAAGGGCCGACCCTCGTTCGGTCGATCAAACCGGAGCGCGCAACGCAGCAAGCCGAATTGCCCTCGGCGTGTTGACACTCCGCGCGCCAAGGGCTTCGGCTTACCAGCGTCGGTCGGGACCGCCGCCGCGCGCAACGCAGTTCCACTAATCTGTGTCGACCACATCCACATAATGGAACTGGTCAGGAACCGGAGGTGGCAGCGGAGAGTCGGACGAGCAGTGTTGAGGCAACATCGCTTGCTGTCGCTCCGTCCGAAAACGCGCGGCAGCGTATCGGCCGCCGCGTGCAGAACGACCGAAGGTTGCATGTCCGACGGTATCATGCGCGGTTGTTGACGATGCCACCTGTGCTGCCGTTGGCAGGAGCCTCTGCTACCAGTTGGCCAAGTTCAGCAACACGTCGATGCTGCTGCTTGCCGCGACGACCTCGGCCAGATCGGTGTAGCTGTCGCGGTTGAGGTCGGCTGCCACCAGGCTGTTGCCCGCGGGGCCGACATTCTGGTACGCCCCGAAGATGCCGTTGCCACCGTTCAAGAGCACATCCGTCTCGGCGCTGCCGGTGGTGGCGATGTCCAGGCGGCCGTCATGGTTGAAGTCGCCGAGGGCCACCGAGTTGGCGGGACCGCCAATGGCATAGCTCTGGGCCGCCCCGAAGCTGCCGTTGCCCTGGCCGAACAGCACGGACACCGTCCTGTTGGTGTTGGCGGTGACGATGTCGAGTTTGCCGTCGCCGCTCACATCACCGACGGCCAAGGAGGTTGGAGTACTGCCGACCGCAAAGGTCTGGGCGGGCGCAAACCCGGTGCCGCTGTTCAGAAGCACGTGGACGCTGCTCCCCGACGGGTCGGTCACGATGGCGTCGGGACGGCCGTCGCCATTGAGATCGCCCACGGCCAGCTGAGCACGAACGCTGCTGGTGCCCAGGAACACAGGCGAAGCCTGGGCGTGCTGGAACATGCCGCCGGCGGCGGGTCGCGCCACGTACAGGTCCACGAGGCCCGTCGCGTTCACAGCCACCAGGTCCATCTTGCCGTCGCCATAGACGTCTGCCAGGGCGAGCGAGGAAATGGTGGGGGTCCCCTGGAAGATGGCGGAGGTCGGGGCGTACGTGAAGCTGCCCTTGCCGTCGCCTAGGAGCACGCCGACGCCGCCGACGTAGGTGCCCGACACGCTACCGCCGCTGGGGTAGTTCGTGAAGGCGAACACGATATCGGGCCTGCCGTCGCCGTTGACGTCGCCGACAGCCAGGGCGCTGGCGCTCCCGGTCCCATGGACGAAAAACCCATTGACGGTTCCGAAACCGCCTTTCTTGTTGTTCAATTGCACGGTGACGGCGTTACCGTTACCGGCCAGCGTGATGAGGTCAGGCCGGCCGTCGCCGTTGACGTCGGCAGTGACCACCGCCAGAGCCTGCGAACTGGGATAGGCGACGGGTACGGCAAAGCTGGGCAGATCACGGCCTTCGAGCGACTCCAGCCTAGGCCGGAAGGTATGGACCGAGGTACGATTGCCGCGCCCAGTGGATCGGAGATTTCGCAGCCATGAGGAGAACCACATGATGTTTATCCTTTCGGAATGGGGTGTAACGAATTCACTCTGCCTATCCATGCGGATTGGGGAGGTCGTTTTTCTCACGGTCGGCAGGAAAAAAACTGAAAATGCTGGCTTCGCGGCTGGAGCTGGATGGCGGCGAACAGACAATCGCTTGCAGTAAGGGTGTGGAAAGCTGCGATTGCTTACGACGAAGTGCGAGATTCAACTCGATGAACGTGTCACGGAAAAACTTGAAGGATCTCGCTGTGCAGAATGCAGAATGTGGCGGGAGCGCGGGATTGGAATTGGGCCCGACCTTCTAATCCTTCGATCCCATAATCAAACTCTCGGCCTCGTCCCGGGCGTAAAGAAGCGGAAAAGCGCGAATGTATTTCTTATGCAATTCGAGAGTCCGCTCGTACCACTTGCGAGCCTCGTCCCTGTGGCCGAGCCGCCAGTGGGCCATCGCCAGGTAACACCCCCCGTTTAATCTGCGGCCCGGACTGGACTCCTTGGACTCTTCGGTCCAATCCTTGGTTAGCACTTCCACCGCCTCCTTCCACTGTCCCAGCTGGTAGTGGGCCACACCCACGCAGAACCGATAATCGGGCCTCAGACGGGCCGATTCTTTGGCCAGCTCGAGCGCCCGGCGGGGGTCGCGCAAGCTCCGGTCCGGGCAGGTTACGAGCTGCCAAGCCAAATGGCCGCGGAAGTACCAGGCCGACTGCGGTGACCCGACGTTGATAAGCTCTGTGTAATCAGCGATCGCCTCCTTCCAATGGCCAAACTGGTGATAGAGCTCGGCGCGTCTTTGCAACCCCATGGTCGGATTCGAATTGAGGGGCGACGGACTCTTGATGGCCATTTCATAATCCGCTAGGGCCTTTTGCATGTCTCCCTTGCCGCGGTAAGAATCGCCACGAAAAGTCCAAAATACGCTGCTGTATTCGGTCGGACTCTTACTTTTTGCACGTTCCTTGAGATCAAACTCAATGGCCTGGGTCTGATCCGCAATAGCCTTGTCCCAATGCCTAAGATCCTGGTAAATAATCGCCCGACAATGAAAGTAAAAAGATGAATTCTGGCCCGCACGCTGTGCGGCCTCGATCGCCTTCGTCCATGCGGCTAGAGCCTGGTCGCTCTGCTTCAGGGCGGCGTGCGCCTGTGCCAAAAGCTTCCAGACCGACGCGTCATCCGGTCTCAGTAGGGTGAGCTTGATGTAATCGGGAAGCGCTGCGGACCATTGGTTTCGGCTTTGATAGGCGACCCCCCGGACCAGGTACGGCGTCGGACTCGGTGGCCCGCTCAAAATCCAGGCCGAGCACTCGGCAATCTTCTCATCCTCGTTTTCGATAGCCGAAATGAGTAGATTCCAATATTGAACCCGATTGGGCGCCAGGCGCGCGGCCTGCCGGCATGCGGCAACCACCGCCGCCGAATCCCGCTTCTCGTTGTTCAACCAGCCTTTCGCCTGGAGTAACGAGCCAAGGTTGAAGTATGCTTCGGCTAGAAGTTCCGAACTCGCACTCTCTTGCTTGAGTCGTTCGATGCATTCACTCGCCAAGACCACGGTGTCTGTCCGTCGGAACTTACCCGGGCTCCAGGCGGTCAAAGCGATGCCGAATCGCGCGTTCCCGGGATGCCACACCGCAGCCTTTTCCAGCAGCCCGCCTGCGCTTAAGTGCTCTTCGTCAGTCGCTGAACGGCCTGGCGCGGGCATAGCCAGAATCCCGGCCAGGAGAAGGACGGCCTCTACCGGTTGCCGCGGGGACTCCGCGCGGTCAGCCAGTCCAACCATCGAGGACCGGTCCCCGCTCAGCACGGCGTCGCGGCACTCGCGCCGCCAGCGGTGATCGTCCGCCCCTTGGGCAATGGTTAGCAGCCCCTTCCACGCTTTGCCCCCGGTCCGGGCGTCCCACACTGCCCAAGCATCCAGGCTGGCCAGCAGGTCATCGCGAACGCCGGAGTCCCGGATGCGGCGGGCGGCGTCCGCTATAGGAAGGTCGGATACCGGCAAGTCGTATTCACGAAACGCGTCGGCAAAGGCGCTGCCGATTGCCATAGGAGCAGCCGGGCCAGGCCGCGCTGCCAGACTGTCGAATCGAATCTCCTCCAGCCGGGCGGTCAAGCGCCGATTTTTCGCATCCTGGCGCACTTGTTGTAACAGCCCCTGCATACGGTCGACTAGGGCTGGGTCGGCCAATTCGCTGCCGGCTAACGTTTTCGCTCGCTGCACCATATCTTGCAAGTCTGCCCATTGCTTCCCGTCGGTCCGCCCGGCTGCTAGAGCTTTTTCGCGCAGCGCCGCGAGCTCCAGCATTGTGTCGCCGATCTTACCGTTAATCTGCGTCCGCTCCTGGTCAAGGGCGGCGCGTGTTATCCGTTCGTTCTCCAGTGCATTCGTGGCACGGATGGCCTGCCAGATGCTGACCCCCGTACCAACGAGCAGCGCCGCCGCCACCACTGTAGCCGTTAGCATCGGCCCCTTGTTCCGTCGCGCAAACTTCCGCAGCCGATACGGTACCGACGGTGGGCAAGCCTGCACCGGCTCATCCGCCAGGTAGCGCTGCACATCCATTGCGAAGCCGTTGGCCGTCTCGTAGCGGCGGTTGCGGTCCTTCTCCAGCGCCTTCATGACAATCCAGTCCAGCTCGCCACGCACCAAACTCGTCAGTTTTGCCGGCTCCATCTGTCGCTGCGCCGAGACCGACGGCAACGATTCCTTCGAATCCGATAGCCGTGTGCTCGGCCGCGGCGGCTCCTCCTCACGGATCAGCCGCAGCACTTCCAGCATCGCCGCTTCCTTCAAACGCTTCCTTTCCAGCGGCGTCGAGCCGGTCAAGAGTTCGTAAAGCAGCACGCCAAGCGAGTAGATGTCGCTGCGGGTGTCGATATCGAGTTGATTCACCTCCGCCTGCTCCGGCGACATGTACTCCAATGTGCCGACGACCGCGCCGAAACCCGTGACCAGCGTGTGCTCGGTCAACTGCTGCCCTGTCGCCTTGGCCACGCCAAAATCAATGACCTTGGGCACCGGCTTGCCGTCGTACAAGGCCACCAGCACGTTGGAAGGCTTGATGTCGCGGTGGATGATCCCTTTCTGATGCGCATGCTGGATCGCGTGGCACACCGGAACGAACAATTCCAGCCGCTGCCTCGGCGTTAGCCGATGCTCGTCGCAGTATTTCGTGAGCGGTACACCCTTGACCAGCTCCATGACGAAATACGGTCGGCCGGCGTCGGTGGTGCCGGCATCAAAGACGCGGGCAATGTTCGGATGGTCCATCAAGGCAAGCGCTTGCCGCTCCGCTTCGAAACGAACGATGACCTGGCGTGAATCCATGCCCGGCTTGATGACCTTGAGCGCCACCAGCCGCTTGACCGGCTCGGCTTGCTGGGCCATCCAGACCGCCCCCATGCCCCCCGCGCCGATCTCCTGGATCAGCTTGTAAGGACCGATGAGCGTGCCGACCCGTTCGCAAACCGGCTCATCGACAGTCGCAAGTGCAGGCCGAGGCGGCTCGTGAAACGACCCCATCTCGGAGCGGGCGCGAAGCAGCTTTTCAACCTCGGCTCGAAGCGCCCCGTCGCCGGCGCATGCTTGCTCCAAGAAAGAAGGCCACTGATCGGGCGAGTGCTTGTCGATCGCCTCAAGAAAGATTGATTTTGCCTCGTTCGACGGATCATTCATGATGATCGCTCCCGTGGTCGGACTTCGCCTTACCAACAATGCGGATTTGGCATCACGATTTTCTCACGACAGGCAAGAAAAATGAAAACGACAGTCGCCGTATCAGGACTCGGCGTTACCTGCAAGCTCGGCATGCAGCCAGACGCGTGCGTAATTCCAGTGTCGATAAGCAGTTGCGGTGGACATGCCAAGAGCCTTCCCGGCCTCGTCCACGCTCATTCCCGCGAAGTATCGCAGTTCCACAAGCCGTGCCGCGGCCGGGTCAGTCCGCGCGAGTTTCGCAAGGGCCTCGTCGATGGCCAGCAGTTGGTGCGGCTCGGCGTTGGTGGCTACGTCAATCGCATCGATGTCGATCCTCTTGCGAGCGCCGCCGCGCTTTTCGGCGTGCTTCTCGCGCGCACGATCGATCAGAAGGCGGCGCATCGCTTCGGCGGCGGCAGCGAAAAAATGCCCACGGCTGTCCCAACCATGCTCCGGGCCTGACGCATCTCCGCCCCCGACAAGTCGCATGTAGGCATCGTGGACAAGGGCGGTGGCTTGAAGGGTGTGGCCAGGTTTCTCATGGGCGAGCTTCTGAGAAGCGAGCTTGCGCAATTCATCATAGACGAGCGGCAACAGCTGCTCGGCAGCTTGTGGGTCGCCTTGTACGATGGCGGACAGAATGCGTGTAACCTCATTCATCGAGCACAGCTCCGGCTTGCACAGGATACTCGGGTCATTTTAACAAGTCGTGTTTTCATTGCCTAAGAGGCGTCGTGTCATCTAAGGCGGCGCGTTAACCTGCTTCGGGCGGAACCACCGCCGCGCGCAAAACAGTTCGGCCAATCTGCGTCGGTCACATCGCCCGAAGGGCACAAATCAACCTGCGTAATCTGCTCCGGTCCGACACACCGAAGCGACTTCCGCATCATCCGAACAGATCCATTTGCACCAGAGTCGCAGGAAGCTCGATCAGGACCAAACCTTTGACCACCTTCCAAAACTCGCCACCATCTAGTCCGACACGGCGCTGAATCGCCACCGTGCACCGTTCATCTAGGCTTTTGAGGAAGTCTCGCTTGGTCGATGACATTGCATCGGCGACGAGCCGACGATGCTCGCCTCCAAGCCGGCGCTTCAGGTACTTCCGCTGCTCGAATCTCTGGTTGTACCTGCTGGTCGCGTGGTACACGTACTGAATGCGCTGCCGACCGAACGGAAATGATTTCTCCACGGTATCAATCGACACTAGCTTGCCCCATGACAGCTTGCTACGCGTGGCCGCGATGCATTCGCCGATACTGCCGTAAGCACTGGCCTCTTCATAGCGCATCCGCACGGGTGGATTCTTCTCAATCGCAGCGGGCGTCATCGATTCCACGATCAGCGGGTTCTGCAATGCTGCCGCGACGTACGGCCGATGAAATTCGGCGGCGCGTCGTAGGTCAGTTTTCTCGTGTGCTGTCCCCAGCCAGTTCAGGGATTGCAGTGCTAGAATCGTGCTGCCGAGATAGGATCGGTGCTCGATTCCGTGTTCAGTCATTCGCGCCACGATGACGCAATGCCGGTGATATATCAGCCTGCCGAATGCATCTTCCTGCTTCCGCTTCTCGGCGGTGTGTGTGATTGCACGCAGACGAATCTGTTCGCGGCGTTCAAGTTCTGCCTCAGAAACAACCGGTAACCCCAGCAGTGATGGCATAGTGACTCCGAACACATGGCGGCGGTTTTCAGCACTCAACGGGAGTTGTCGAGATTTGCCCGTACGGCGCGGGCATGCGAATCGGCTGCGCAGCGTGCGAGTGTTTGCGTAGCCTTGCTCATCTCAGCGAACTCATCGCGCAGCTTGCCAATCGCAAGACGCAGCGTGGCCGTCTCGCGCTGGAGCTTTTCCAGGGCATCGGCCTCCTTGCGCTTGCGGGCCAGGATTTCGTCGAGCGCCATCAGAGCCTCGGTCTGACTGCGCCTGATCTGCGAAATCGGCTCACAGGACCAGTCGTTGCGCATGGCTTGTTCGAGGATGGGCACGGATTCTTGGAAGTAGAGTGCGAGGTAGCTGCACGGCGGCAGCGATGCCAGGAATGCCCGCCAATGGTCGAGCTCCTGTGCCTTGGTCGGATTGTCGGCGAGAATTGTCATGCAGATTTGCCTCCAGGCTTGCAACTGGCTACCCCAATGTGGGACAGGCCGCATTACCCCGGTACGGGGTGCTCTGCGTTAGCTCTTGCTCTCGACCAGAGGTACCACGACGTACTGGTAATTCGGTGTCTTGAAGAGCGCCGGCCGGTCGCCGTTCATGTCCAACGTCATGCTCGCATCGGGCTCCAGCACACGGAGCATCTCCGTGACGTAACTCGGATTGAACGCGACGTTGCTTTCTTTGCCGGCGTAATCGACGGGAAGCTCGACGTTCGACTTGCCGGACTCCGCGCCTTGCGCCTTCACGCTGAGGCGTTGCTTGGCGAAGCGCAGGTCCACGCAGCCGTCGTCCTCGGCCATGATGCTGGCTTGCCGGATGGCGGTGTTGAGTGGTCCCGCGACGAGGTTGGCGCTTTGCATGCCATCCTTCGGGATCACTTGCTTGTAGTCGGGAAAGCGCCCTTCCACGAGGCGGCTGTAGATCACCGTCTCGCCGACCTGGATGAACACTTCGTTCTTGCGGAACGCCACGCGCACGGTCTCATCGGGATTGGTGAGCAAGCGGGCCAGCAGGGTCATTGCCTTCGCCGGCACCACGGGCACGTCCGCGGCCTTCGTCGCGTGCCCGTTCACCGCTTTTGCCGGGGCCGACATGACGGCCAGGCGGCGTCCGTCCGTGGCAACGAGCGTGGCCTGTTTCTCGGACAATTCCCACAGCACGCCCGTGGTTGCACCGAATCGCACGTTGTCGTTTGCCGTGGCGAACACGGTGCGGCGGATCATTTCGCGCAGCATGTTGGCGGTGATCTCGTGGTAGGACTTCTCATCGAACGAGGGGACGTCGGGGAAGGTGGCGGGATCGTCGGCGGGCATCTCGAATTCGTTCGTGGAGCCGCGCACGGTGATGTGGTCGCCGGTCACAATGTGCAGGTCTTCGTCGAGCGTCTCGCTCAAGATCGCGAGCAAACGGGCGCTCGGCAGCAACGCATGGCCGGGCTGGCTCACCCGGATGCCGCGCACGTCCAGGCGCACGGCAATCTCCAGGTCGGTCGCCATCAGAGTGCAGCGGTCGCCGTTGGCGATGGCCTTGATGTTGCGCAGCACGGGCTTGGCACTACCGACCGGGATGGCCGCGCTCACGAGCCGGCACGCGGCCAGCAATCCGTGGCGATGGGCCTGCATCTGCAGACCGGGCGCGGGCGCTGGGGTCGGTGATGGTTCGGACTTCTTCTTTGCCATATCGTGGTTCCTCATTCCAGGCTTGCAACTGGCTGCCCACGCGGGCAGGCCGCATTACCGGGCTCTTGCCCGGTGCTCTGCGTCAGACGGAGTCAAACTGTCGAGACATCCAATCGCGCCAGCGCCGGCCGACCGCATCCATGCGTCGCACGGCAAGCCGAAATCCGAGCATCGCGTAGTGGCGATGGAGCACGGCGAGCTGCGCGTCGATCAATCGCTTGTAGAGCCGATCCATTCGCATGGGTTCTCCAGGGTTAGACCTTGAGTGCCATCTCGAACGCCACTTGCTTCATCTCGTCGGCCTGGCCGGCGAGCACGTTCTCGAAGCGACGGCTGCGCTGATCGTCCAGCGTGCCGACGCGGCGCGTGCCGATACGCGAGTGGTCCGCGTGTTCTG
>DASRSQ010000754.1:0-7728 GCA_035656475.1 Gemmataceae bacterium
GTTTCGGATTCGGATTTCCTCAAGATGTGGCCTGACGCAACGCAAACGCAGGAACTCCTCGACCAGGCGAAGCATGGCGACGCCCACGCGGTCGATGCGCTGCTCGCCAAGCATCGCGAGCCGATTCGGCGCATGATCGATATGCGGCTCGACCCGGCCATTGTGCAGCGGCTCGACGCCAGCGATGTCGTGCAAGAGGTCATGATCGAGGCGAGCCGACGGCTGCAGGATTACCTGAAATCTCCCGCGATGCCGTTTCACCTCTGGCTGCGCCACATCGCCAAGGACCATCTCATCGACGCCCATCGCCGGCATCACCAGGCCCAGAAGCGCGGCGTCGACCGCGAGCAACCGATCCACCGCCCCGCCTGGAGCGATCATTCGTCGCTCGAACTCGCCGGCCAACTGATGGACCAGGATCTCACGCCCGCGTCGGCCGCGATCCAGGCGGAGATGCAGCGTCGGTTGCAGGAAGCGATCACCCAGCTCGACGAGGACGACCGCGAGGTGATCCTGATGCGGCACTACGAGATGCTCGCCAACCAGGAAGTCGCCGCCGCCTTGGGTTTGACGGAAGCCGCCGCGTCGATGCGTTACCTGCGCGCGGTACGCAAGTTACGCGACCTGCTGGCGCCGAACGCGTGACGAGGATCGCTTCATGCAAGCCGTGTTGATGTTGATGGTCTTGATCGCCGACCCGCCGATGGAGCGAGCCGCCATCCATCGCGTGCTCGACGATCAGGCCAAGGCCTGGAACAAGGGCGATCTGCCCGGCTTCATGAAGGGTTATCTCGAATCCGATGAACTCAGCTTCTTCTCCGGCAACAACAAAACCAAGGGCTGGAAAGCAACGCTCGAGCGATATCAGAAGCGCTACCAGTCCGATGGCAAAGAGATGGGCAAGCTCGCATTCGAGGAACTATCGATCGACCTGCTCGGCAACGATCACGCCCTCGTGCGCGGCCGCTTTCGCCTGCAGATGAAGACCGAATCGCCAACTGGTATCTTCACGCTGATCCTGCGAAAGACACCTGCGGGCTGGCGCATCATCCACGATCATACGTCGTCGTAGCCACGGTGATCGTTAGCCGGACGCGCGAGCGACGGACCCGCAGAAAGCCGCGCGAAGGCTGGATGAAAGAGCCGATACCAACCCGCTGCGCAAGCGAGGGTGCGTCGGGCGGCGATGAGCTAAGTTTTCCGTGGCTGTGCGAAAAGGCGACAAGACCTGTCTCCGCGAGGCAAACCCTCGCTTGCGCAGCGGGTTGGTATCAATGACATCACTTAGAATGCCCCCCACCGAGGAATCATGGACGCATATCGCGAACTCATTGATCGTTTCAAGGAATGCAAGCTGCTCGAATCGATCGGCGCCATCGCGGGCTGGGATCAGCACACATACATGCCGCCGAAGGGGGCCGGGCATCGGGCGGAGCAAATGGGATATCTTGCCAAGCTCGGGCATGAGAAGCTGACCAATCCCCGGCTTGGCGAATTGCTCGGCGTCTGTGAATCTTCCGCAATGGTCAAGGACGCGGAATCGAACGAGGCAGTGAACGTGCGCGAGATTCGCCGCACCTACGATCGCGCGGTGAAGATGCCGCCGAAGCTTGTCGAGGAGATCGCGCGGACGGTGTCGCAGGCGCAGAACGTCTGGGCGCAGGCCCGCAAGAACAGCGACTTCCCGTCGTTCGCGCCGTGGCTCGACAAGATCGTCGCGCTCAAGCGCGAGGAGGCGAAGGCGGTTGGCTACAAGGAATCGCCGTACGATGCGCTGCTGGACGAATACGAGCCAGGAGCGACAGCGGCGCAGATCACGCGCGTGTTCGCCGAGCTGCGGGCGGATCTGGTTCCGTTGGTGGCGGCCATTGGGGCAGCGCCGAAGAAGCCGCGGCGCGACATTCTGACACGCGAGTTCGCGGTCGATCGGCAACACATCTTCGGCCAGGCAGCGGCGGCCGCGATCGGGTTCGATTTCCAGGCGGGCCGGCTCGACACCACGGTGCATCCGTTTTGCTCCGGCATCGGCCCCGGCGATTGCCGGCTGACGACGCGCTATCAACCGCGCGAAATCAATCAGGGCCTGTTCGGCATTCTCCACGAAGCGGGCCACGGCATCTATGAGCAAGGCCTCGATCCCGCTCACTTCGGCACCCCGATGGGAACCGCGGTGTCGCTTGGCATCCACGAATCGCAATCGCGGCTATGGGAGAATCAGGTAGGCCGCAGCCGTCCGTTCTGGGAGCATTTCCTGCCCAGGCTGCAGCAGTCGTTCCCGGGCGTCGTCGATGATGTATCGCTGGACGATTTCGTCTTCGCGGCCAACCTCGTCGAGAAGTCGTTTATTCGCGTCGAGGCGGATGAGGCGACCTACAACCTGCACATCATTTTGCGGTTCGAGCTGGAACAGGCCCTCATCGGCGGCGACCTGAAGCCCGCGGACGTGCCGGGCGCGTGGAACGAGAAATTTCGCGTCATGTTCGATCTGACGCCACCGAATGATGCACAGGGTTGCTTGCAGGACATTCACTGGAGCATGGGCGGACTGGGATATTTCCCAACTTACACGCTCGGCAACCTCTATAGCGCCCAGTTCATGCAGCAGGCTCGCAAGGATCTCGGCGATCTCGACGCGGACTTCCGCCGCGGCCAATTCGGCCGCTTGAAGGGCTGGCTCAACGAGAAGATTCATCGGCCCGGCCAGAAATATCGGCCCGGCGAGCTGTGTCGCCGAGTCACCGGGCAACCACTCAGTCACAAGCCGCTGATCGCATATTTGCGGGGGAAGTATGAGCCGCTGTATGGGATTTGATTGCAAGGGGCCTTATGCGGCGAGTCGTCATCACGATTGTCCTCCCATTGGCAATTCTGGCTGCTGGCTTGGTCGCTCTCGCGGTTTGGCCTTTGGAAGGAATTCGTGTCACCGTGACCAACGGCGGCCCACAACCCTTGACTGACGTCGTAGCGCATGTATCCGGCAGCAAGCATCCGATCGGAAATCTCGCAATCGGCGAATCAAGGACGGTCCGCGTTCTACCCACAACCGATTCCCATCTCGAAGTATCGTTTCGGGATGAAATCGGGAAGTCTCGCCAATTGAATCCTGGAGGGTACTTTGACCAACATTGTTGTGGTTCCATAAAAGTTGAAATCAAAAATGGCGAGATAGTGCGCAACGAGCATCAAATAGAGTTGTCCTGGTTCTGAGAATTACGCACTGGTGTGAGTAACGACCCAAAATGGAATGGAACGAAAAGAAGGTGCTCGCCAATATCGCGCAGGCCGCGACGGACGATCTGCTGGATCGGATTACCGCGTATCGCAAGGGGATGGAGCCGGAAGCGGTCGAGATGGTCGAGGCGGAATTGCAGCGGCGCGGGGTGACGTCCGCCGACGTCGAGACGCGTCGGCAGACGTATGAGCGCGAGTGCCTGTTTCACGAAGATGGTTCTGCGATGCAATGCTCGCGGTGTCGCAAGCCGGCAGTGGGCAAGTATCTCGGCTGGCAGAAGCTGTGGGGCTACGTGCCGCTCTTTCCGCGCGAGTTTCGCTATTGCCGGGCGCATCAACCTATTTCGTGAACGCGTCGACTTCTTCCTGCGTGATCCTGCTGCTGGGCTTGTGCAGTTGAGCGCTCAGCCAGCTCATCACCGACGGCAGATAGGGGAGCTTGCCGGCCTTCAGGATACCGATGATCCGCCGATTACGGCGCTCGTTTTCCTTCTTCTTCAAGGCGCCGTTCTTGCGCCGAGATTCCTTCATATCTGCTTGCCGCTGCATGCGGCGAATACGACGTACGCCCATTTCAACCTCCAGGTTCGCCTTCCGTTTGCGTTCGCAAAACGGAGCTATGAATCTTAGCGAAAAGCGCCGATTTGGAAAGGCGCGAACGCCAACGAAATTCACTGAATTTTCGCCGATCCCCTGCCGATGAATCCGAAGATACGAAGCGTTTTCTCATTTCTCGCTCGCGCACAAGGAAGTTGATGTGGCGTTGTCCGCGCGGTTGCTGATTCTCATTTGCTCGACGTCCGCGTGCTGGGCGTTTAGCTGGGGGCTCGGTACGCAGGTCGTCACACACTGGCTGAAGTCGCTGGATTGCACCGATACCGTCATCGGCCTGGCCCACTCCTTTTACTACTTCGGCGTCGCTGCGGGCTCGTTCGCGGTGCCGTCGCTGACGCGCCGTTTCGGCCCAGCCCATTGTGCGACGTTCGGCATGATCGCGACCGGCATGACGATCGCGACGTTCCCACTCGGCAGCGAGCCGGCGACGTGGTACCTGCTGCGATTCCTGACTGGCGTCGCCAGCGCGCTGAGCCTTGTGCCGCTTGAAACGATCGTGAGCCGCGAGTCGACGCCCGAGAAGAAGACAACGAACTTCGCCTTCTACGGCGTCTCACTCACGGTCGGCGGCGCGCTCGGCATCGGCGTCGGCCTCGATGTCTTCGGGCCCGGCGACGTGATGGCGTTCCTCGTCGGCGCTGCCATTCCCGCCGGTGCAGGTGTTTCGCTCGGCATCGGCATGTGGCGAATTCCGCGGCCGGCGATGCGAATCGAAGACACCAGCGAGCTCGGTTGGATTGGCAGCTTTCTCAGTTACGGCACCGCGTGGTTCCAGGGATTTCTCGAAGGTGGTATGATCTCGTTTCTGTCCCTCTTCCTCATCGCTCGTGGTTTCTCCAGCGAGATGGCGGGCGTGTTGATGGGAGCGACGATGATCGGCGTCATCGTCTTTCAGGTGCCGGTCGGCTGGCTGGCGGATCGCTGGGGCAAGGCGCCGTTGCTGCTCTCGTGCTATGGCGTCGTCGCGCTAGGGCTGCTAGCGATACCGACGTTGTCGCACGCGGTCGCGCTGGCGGCGAGCCTGTTCGTCTTCGGCGCCTGCACCGGCGCGATGTATCCGCTCGGCCTGTCGTTGCTCGGCGATCGTCTGCCCGATTCGGCGTTGCCGCGGGCATATGCGTGGTATCTGGCGATCGAATGCATCGGCAGCCAGGCGGGCGCGGCAGCGATGGGATATGCGCGCGATTGGTGGGGCGGCGAGGCGATGTTTGCGGTTGGCCTCGCAGCTTTGGTCGCCGTGTTGACCGCATGGCTAGGACTACGGCAGATACACGGACACCTTACACGTTCAACGGCGCGAGCGGTTTCGGAGCACCAGCGCCAGGCTGCTTGATTGGGACACGAGCATGGCATCACGAGACACATCTTGGTTTGACGAAATCTGGCCGCGTGCCGTGGTCGCCAGCGGCATCGGCTATCTTGCACTGGCGTATGGCGTGTCGCGCTGGCTGACACGCCGGGCCAACCGGCCCGTCGTGGCCCCTGCCGTGCCCCATTGTCGATTTGGTGAGCTGACGTGCCGCACCAGCGACGGAATTCTGTTGCGTGGCTGGCTGCTCGAACCGCCGCGGCCGCGCGGCACCATCGTCGTCTTTCACGGCATGCGCAATGATCGCAGCTACGTACTCGATCGCATCGAATTTCTGACCGCCGCCGGCTATCGCTGCATCGCCTTCGATCATCGCGCTCACGGCGAGAGCGGCGGAAATGTCATCAGCTTCGGCTATCACGAACGTCACGACGTTGCCGCCGTCGCAGACCTGGTACGTTACCGCTGGCCGAATGAGCCCTGCGGCGCGCTCGGCATTTCGATGGGAGGCGCCGCCATCTGTTTCGCCGGCGACGCGGCCCGCGCCTTCGACGTCATCGTCCTGGAAAGCGTGTACCACGACCTCGACCGTGCCTTCTCGCATCGCATCGGCAGCGCCTATCCCGCGTGGTTTCGCCATTTCCGGCCCGGCGTCGTCTGGCTCACGGAACATCGGCTCAAAACGCGCCTTCAACATGTCGCCCCGGTCGCGCATGTCGCCAAACTTGCGCCGCGGCCGGTGTTGCTGCTGACGGGAAGCGCCGACGTGCTCGCGCCGCCCGAAGAGGTCCAGGCGTTTCTTTCCCAGATGCCTGGCACCAGCCAGTTTCACTGCATCCCCAACGCCGCTCATGGCAAGATGTACGAGGTCGGCGGCGCCGCTTATCGAGATCTGCTGCTCGGCTTCTTCGCGCGTCATCTTTCAGAGGACTTGCTCTCTGCCGCAGCTTGATCGCAGGGAGTGCTGTCATCCACGGATCGATTCTCGGTGTTGCGCCGTTCATACTGATAGGGAATTAGCCGAGGCCCGAAGACCAACCGGCTAATCGTTGGCTGTTCAGGGTCTTCGGCAAGGCCGTGAAGACATTTGCAACATGATGGTGTGAGACCGCAGCCGCTGGCCAGCAGTATTAGATAAGCCAGACAGAATAGCATCAGGCGAATTGTCATATTGGGATCCTCGGTTTCAGACGTATATCGTCGCTGTTGGAGGTGTCAATCCTCGGCACTTCAAGTCGCTCTTGCATTCTCCCGGGTTCACGCTACCATCCGCTCTCCATTGTCGAATTTCGGACCGGAGAGCCCTATGCGGACGCGTGTGATCGATCTGGACGGCAGCATCACGGCACAGGACCGCGTCTTGCGCATGTTCGAGCCGGAGGTGCACGACCTGCGTCGCTGGGGCCCGCGGCTGCGCCTCGCTTGCCGCTGGAAGCGCTTCTATCGCTTCGAACGCCGGCTGGACCGCGAACTCGACACGCGCGATTGCTTCGAACCTTGCATTACGCTGCTTGGTTCCGGCGACTTCCATCATGTGACGCTCGCCCTGTTGCGGCGGCTGCGTCATCCGTTCAACCTGCTCGTGCTTGACAAGAATCCCGACTGGCTGCGCGGCGTGCCAATGGCGCACTGCGGCGCCTGGCTGCATCATGCGGCCGAACTGCCCAATGTTCGTCGCATCTTCCATCTTGGCGGGGATCAGGGCTTCGATGATTCGCGCCGGCTGCTCGCGCCGACGAAGCTGCTGCGCTCGGGCAAAATCGTCGCCTTGCCGGCTGTGCGTACCTTTCGCAACGGCTTCTGGCGTGATCTGCCGCATCAGCCGTTGCGGCCGCATTTCGATCGCACCGTCGATCGCGAACGGCTCGAAGAGCTGCTCTGGCCGCATCTCGAGGAACTGGAGCGCGTGCCGCTCTATGTCTCGCTCGACAAGAACGTGATGTGGATGCCCGAATCGGTGACCAACTGGCAATCCGGCCATCTCGACCTGACCGAGGTCCAGGAAATCTTGCAGTTCTTCCTGAAAGCCGCCGGCAACGAGTTGATCGGCATGGACATCGTCGGCGACTGGTCGCGCGTCGAGACGCAGGGGCTGGTGCGCCGCGCGTTGCACCGGTTCAGTCACCCCTCACAGCGCGTGGACGCCGAGCAGGCGCGTCTTTGCAATGAGCGGACGAATTTGATGCTGCTGCGTTTCCTGATGCACGATCCGGTCGCGGAAAGCATAACGTTTGCGGCGCGATCCCGCAGCGCGTGATGAACATACCAACCGGAAGCGCAAGTGAAGGATTCCAGGGCAACTCGTAGGATCCCTCGCTTGCACTTTGGTTGGTATTCACGATGTGGTTTGTATCATCTCGGCGAACGCTTGCTCTGCTCCCGATTTCAGCCACGTCTTCCACCATCTCTCAAATTTTGCACGCTGCTGTGGTAATCGGCGCTCGTGAAACTGCAAGAGCGATTCGATTCCCTCGCGATAATGGGGCCATTGCCGCGGCTGGGTGCGTACGAGGCGAGCGCGCAAGGCAGTCAATCGCTGGGAAATAGTGAAGCTGTCGTTGGCGAGGCCCAGG
>DASRSQ010000755.1:0-7708 GCA_035656475.1 Gemmataceae bacterium
AAGGTTGCCCCTACGTTGACCTTGGCGTCGGCCCAGACGTTGCCTCCATGGCGATGGACCACGCGCTGCACAATGGCGAGACCGACGCCGGTCCCCTCGTAATCTTCGGCGCGATGCAGACGCTGGAACACGCCGAAGAGCTTGTGGGCGTAGCGCATGTCGAAGCCGACGCCATTATCTTTGACGAAAAAGACTTCCTTGCCGTTGCTGGAATCGCAACCGACGTCGATGACGGCGGCTTCGCGCTTGCCGGTGTACTTGATCGCGTTCGCCAACAGGTTGATCCAGACCTGCTTGAGAAGTGCAGGATCAGCAAGGCACGTCGGCATGTCCTGAATGCGGAAGTCGATCGATCGGCCATTTGCGGCGCCGCGCAGCGCATCGAGGCATTCGCGCACCAGCCTTGTGGACTCGACCGTCTCGCGCTTTACCGGCTGCCGGCTGAGCCGCGAGAAGGCCAGCAGGTCATCGACCAGCCGGCCCATCTGCAACGTGTTGGCGCGAACTCCCTGGAGCAGCTTCCGCGCGGGATCCGGCAAGGTCGTTGCATAGTCCTCCAGGACGATGCGTGAAAAACCGTCGATCGCGCGAAGCGGGGCGCGCAAGTCGTGCGAGACGGAATACGAAAATGCTTCCAGCTCATGGTTCGCGGTCTGCAGCTCATTGTTCGATTGCTGCAAACGCGCATGCGCCTCCTCGAGTTCGTGCGTTCGTTCGAGGACGCGCAGCTCGAGATCCTGAGCTTGACGCTTGATCTGGGAATGGAGACGCGCCTGGACGATGACGATGGCGAACTGGGCGGCGACTTCCTGGGCAATGCTGATCTTTTCCGCCGTCAGGGGCGCATCCGTGCCGCCAAAGCTGACGGCGCCGATCAATTCGCCCGAGGCGATCATCGGCACCACGACGTAGGAATTCACCTTCGATGCCAGCAAGGCGGCGACCTCGGGACTGCGCGGCAAATCGGCGACATCGATGAATTGCGCCTCGCCGCGGCGAAGTCCCTCGACGTCCCCCATGAAATCCATCGGATAGCGAATCGGCGGCCCGGCGTACACGCGCCGCGAACCTGCCGCGGCTAGCCATTCCACTTCGTTCTTTACCAGGTCAAACAGGTTCAGCACCACCCGTCGAACCCCCAACACGTCACGCAGCAAGGGCAAAGCAGCCGAGGCGATCGCGCTCGGCTCGTCCCCCGCGATCAGTGCCTGATCGATCAGATGCAGTAGCCGAATCCGTTCGGTATAGGTCGCCAGCGATTCCTCCGATCGCCGGCGTTGCGTGATGTCTTCCCACGTACCTAACAGGCCGATGACCGTCCCCTGATCATTGCAAATCGGAATCTTGTTCGTGTCGAGCACGATCGATTTGCCGTCGGCACGCGTCAACGACTCGATCACGTGATACTGCGGCGCCTGGCTTGCCATCACCTCGTCATCCTTGCGCAGGAAGAACGATGCTTCCTCCGGCGCCACCGACGGCATGTCCGCATCCGTGCGGCCGACCAGTTGCGCGGGCTCGGCAAAGCCGAGGGCCCGGCTTACCACCGCATTGCAGCCAAGATAGCGCGACGATCGGTCTTTCCAGAACACGCCGAGCGGGATGAGATCCAGTACGTTCTGCAACATCGCGCGCGAGTCGCGCAGGTCGGCCTCGGCTTGCTTCACCTCGGTGATGTCGACCATGGTGAGAAAGACGACGCGCGTGCCGGTCGCGTCCTGAACCTGGGCGCCGCCGTAGCTCAGGATGCGCTCCCAGTTCGTGCCGATCTTTTTCATTCGGACCTGATAGCCGCGCAGACGTTCACCTCGCAGAAGGCGGGACATGGGCCAGTCTTCGAATGGCAACTCCTCCCCCTCCGGCGTGGAGAGGGACAGGATCCTGGCGAAATCGGGGAGCAAGCGGCACCAGTCCTCCGTGTCGCTGAAGTCGTGGATCTGCAGGGCCGCCTTGTTCCAGTGCACAAGCCGGCCGTCAAGATTGGCGACGACAACGCCCTCGGTCATGTTTTCGATTACGGCATCGAGGCGAGCCTGGCTTTGCCGCACCGATTCCTCGGCTTGCCTGCGTTCGGCGTCGGTAAGATGCAGCGAGGCCGCGCTCCACAGGATGAGAGCCGTGAAGCAAATCACATTCGCCAGCGCGAAAAAGGCGGCGCCTTTCTCGAAGCCGTACAGGCCGGCACGATGGCCTTCCACGCAAATCCAGCCAACCACGATCGGAAATACCACCGCGACCGGCAACAGCCGCCGCGCCACCATTCCTCCAAGATCATCGCTCCGCAGCAGCGCCACGAGTCCTCGATCCGGACATAGAGTGAGAATGCTCGCTGCGATCAGAACAAACAAAAAGATCGTATGAAAGGCCAGCGACCGGCCAGCCCTGGCGGAATCCAGGGCGCCGGCATGATAGAAAAACGCAGTGACGGCCAACACGCCAAGCATCATCGCACCCACTGCCAGAAACTGCATCAGCACGTGAGCCCGATCCAGCACCGCAAGTATCAAGGAACATCCGAGCAGCAGAAAGCTCAACGCCGTCGCAAACGGCATGCGCTCGGTCGGCGACGGCTCGCGTCCGGCGAGTGTGGGCCATAGATCAAGATTGAGGTCCCAGCGAAACATCCATTCGCCTGCGGCCATCATCGCCCATGCACAGACCAGCAGGGGCAGGACAATCGCCACCGCGCGCAAGAACTGCTTGGAGCGAGGCAACCACGCGATTCCCAGCGTGGCGCCAATCAGAATAAAAGCAATCGCCGTGTTCCAGCGCATCGGTCCCCACGCCGGGAATATCTTCGTGAGTAGCGGAATGTCCAGCAGCCATCCGCTCAGCGCCAAGGCGCCGACGGCTATCGCCAGGGCAGCGATGCCGGCGGGCATGTAGGTAAATCCAACTATTGGCGTGAGAGCGGTTCGCGGTGCCATGGCCGGCGGCCTCTACCATCGCTTGGTCACGAACGAGGGACCCATAGGAAAAATCGAAATCTAGCTTTGGAAATGTGCAACCGAATCCACATAGGGGAGGGAGGGGTATGTGGGAAATCGCTGGTTATTCGGTTCGGGCAACAATAATTATGACATAGCCGTCACTGCCGCCAATCAGGAAAAACACTAATCATGCATCGATTTAGACGTTGTTCTTGCCTGGCCGAAAGAATTCAGGCACGAGTGAACTCGGCCACTTTTGCGGTCGCGGTGCTTCATCACTTCTCATCCTCGTGATTCGGGTCCTGCGGAATCCAGTACCTCGCGAAGTTTGCGTGCGAGTGAATCCGGGGTGAACGGCTTCTGCAGGAAAGGCATGCCGGATTCGAGGACGCCATGATGAACGATGGCGTCATCGGTGTAGCCCGACATGAACAGCACTTTGAGGCCAGGTTGGCGTGCTTGCAAGCGTTCGGCGAGCTGGCGCCCGCTGAATTGCGGCATCACGACATCGGTAATGACAAGGCCGATTGGCTTGCTCTGCATTTCACAGATCAAGAGGGCATCGCCGCCGTGCCTGGCGCTTAGCACGGTATAGCCCTGGGCCTGCAACACGGTTTGCGGTTTGGCTGTGCATGCCAAGCGTTGCATCAGGTTGCCCGATGCCGTTCCGCGTGATGTTCAGATAATGCCGACGAAGTGTCGCTGACAAGCGCCGAAGCATCGAAATGAACGAAAGGAGAGCGGGGCCAGGGAAGTGGGATCCGCGATCGCGTCTATTTTTGCGCAGGTTGCCAGTCAATCGAGTGCAACTCCAACCGCAACGCTTGCACGCGCGAATTCAGGTCGGGGTTGAATTCCACACGATTCTCGAGGTGCCCGATCAGGTTCCGCGCAATCCGCTCCGTCGGCGTCCATCCGCTCTCCAGTCGATCGGTATCCGCGAGATAAATCGGCCACCACGCCTGGGACGCATCGCGTACTCGGCTGGCGGCGTCGGCCAGCGAGATTTCATCATGCTCCAGCGCTTGCAGTGTCGATTCCAGGGTCTCGCGAAAACACCGGTGCGTCGCCATTTTCTGCCTGACCTCCATGGCGTAGCTATCGACTTGCCCCGCCTCAATTGTTGGGCTCTCGCACATCTGGTCGAGTTGGCACACGATCGCCGAGCACGAAACTGTAGCAACAACCAGGAGAATGAAAATCTCTTTCATTTCAGCTTCTCCGCGCCTATGACTGTGCCGAAGCGTCTTCCACCTATAGTCCCCGCGGACGGCATTCGCAGCACGCGAGTTGGGACTTTTTTCGAAATTGTGAACGCAATAAAACAACGTGCGCCGGCCTGCTGGCGCCTGCCGGGAGGTCGAAGCGTTCCTGTTGCAACCCCCAAAAATCTCGGGGCGCCGATTGGCGTGCGAGGCAGGTAATGGAAAGCGCGCCGCTTATAGCTCCTTGCGAATAGCGGCGAAGACGCGCTGTTGCGCGTCGGCGAGAGGGGCGTGGAGAGTGGCGCCCGAAGCGAGTTTGTGGCCGCCGCCGCCGAAAGATTCGGCGACCTTGGCGACATCGACCTTGCCACGCGAGCGGAAGCTGACCTTGATGCCGCCGGCGGGCTGTTCGAGGAACAGCAGTCCGACTTCAATGCCCATGATGCTGCGCGTATAGCCGACGGCGTCCTCGGTGTCGGCGGGGATAGCGCCAGTCTTGGCGTAGTCGTCCTTGTAGACCTCCGAATACGCAATCTGGCCGTTGTCGATTACCTGCAAGCGCTGCAGCACGAGGCCAAGTAGGTTGATGCGAGCGGCGGTGTTCTGTTCGTAGATCGCGTCGTAGAGATAATTCGGATCCGCGCCTGCCAGCGTCAACTTTTCAGCGAGCGCGAAGGTGGCGGCCGTCGTGTTCTTGTGGCGGAACCAGCCGGTGTCGGTCGCGAGAGCGGAGAACAGCGCTGACGCCGCCTTCGGCGTCAGCGTCTGCCCGAGCGCCTGCGTCGCTTCGTAGACGAGTCGTCCGGTGGCCTCGGAGCTGGTGTCGAGCAGCCGAAGGGCGCCGAGATCATCCTGCGACATGTGGTGATCGATGACCACTTTGTCCACGGTCGACGATTTCATGAATTCGCCGAAGTTGCCGAGCTGATTCCAGGTGCCGGTGTCGAGGACAACAATGCATTCGGTCTGCTGATTCGCGAGCCCCGGCGGCACGAAGCGCGTGATGCGTCGCTGTGGATCGAGAAAGTTGTAGCGCGGCGGCCAGTCGCTGGCGATCACCATTTGCACCGTCTTGCCCATGCGTTCGAGCACATCGGCGAGGCCGAGCTGCGAGCCGAGACCGTCGGGGTCAGGACGCACATGGGTGGTGAGAAGGAAATGGCGATGCTTGTGAACAAGATCGACAAACGGCGACCAATCGATTGGCATGCAATTCTTCCGAACCCCGGGATGAGCGCAGCGATTCTCGGGGTGAAGACGTCCCCCCGGGGACCGCTGCGCTCATCCCGGGGCTTGGAGATATCCATCCGGATGTGGAAAGTAGCGGGGGCCGGATTTGAACCGGCGACACGCGGCTTATGAAGCCGCTGCTCTGACCAACTGAGCTACCCCGCCTCATTGCCAGGATACCGTTACGACCCGTTCGGGTTCGCAGCACAAAAGGCCGATCCGGTTTCGCGGATCGGCCCTGTCGGCACTCAACAATTCTACCGCTTCAGCGCCATCTGACAAGACGCCTCACGGCAGCAGCTCCTTCACCAGTCCCTCCGCGCCGTACAGCTTGCGCAGCGATTCGGCGATGGCGCGGGAGTGGACGGAAATGTGTCGGGCCTGGTGGTCGGTGTAAACGAAGTTGCGGACCAGGCCGTGGCGGTTGCGGTCGAAGTTGATGCCGACGAATTCGCCGGCACGATTGAGCACGGGGCTGCCCGAGTTCCCACCGATGGTATCCGCCGTCGAGACGAAGTTGAACGGCGTCTTCAGGTCGAGCTTGTCCTTGCCGTCCAGCCAGCGTTTGGGCAGATCGAACGGCGTGTGATACTCCTGCTCTTTGGCCCGCGCGTACATTTGAGCAAACGTAGTGGTGTAATCGAGCTTTTGGCCATCGACTTCGTAACCCTGGACGGTGCCGAAGGCGAGACGGAGGGTGAAGGTGGCGTCGGGGGCGATGGTGGTGCCGAACTTGGCAAAGCGGAGTTTGGCGATCTCAGCATAAGCCTGCTTCTGAACTTCCTCGAGCTCGTCGGCACGGGTGCGAATCTTGCGCGCGGCGGAGTCGAGGCGGCGCGCGAACTGAATCAAGGGATCGTTCGACTCGGCGATAGCCTTGGCGCCACCATCGAAAAGTCGCTTCCTCTCCGCGACATCATCGAGGCGGGTGCCTTGGATCAGTTCCCGGGAGAGCATGGGAACGGACTTCTTCAGCAGGACTCGCTGTACCAATGGCTCCGCCAGGCCTAGCTTTTCGACCATGAAATAGAGCGAGCCCGTGAGCTTCATCTGCTCGTATTCTTTCGAAATGGGAGCGGGCGAGAAGAGCTGCAGCTTGAGCGATTCGAGGCCTGAGCTGCGATATTCGCTGAGCCGTTTGGCGTCGTCCTTGGGCAGCTCTTCGGCCAGGCGGACGAGCTGACGGGCAATGCGGAAAAGTCGGCTGTCGAAGGCGTCGCCACGCTCGAACATGTAATAGAGATCGTAGTCTGCGTCAAATTTGATGCGCCGCCACGGGTCGTCCGGGGTGATCGGTCTGGGACGCAGGTCTTGTTCGAGATTCCATTTCTGCTCCATGATGGCCGGGTCGAGCAGGCCGTGATATTGTCCGGTGAGAGCTTTGCGCGCGTTCGCGACCGGGAAGAGATCGCGCTGGGCCCAACGGCGTTGCTCTGCTCCCTTCTCTGCGAATTGCGTCAACAGGGCCTCGCGATAACGCAGCAACTGCAGAGAGTAGGGCAACAGGCGCGAGCGCCGCCACGTCAGATGATCGTAGGTCTCCTGCCGATTCGTCGTGCCCGGATGGCCGCTGACGAAGACCAGATCGCCGTCCTTGGGGCCGGTGGCGCTGAACTTGAAGTAGTCAGGCGTGTTGGCCGGCTTGCCGTTCTCGTAGACGCGGAAGAAGCAGATGTCGAGGTTGTAGCGCGGGTACTCGAAATTATCGGAGTCACCGCCGAAGAACGCGATCTGATGCTCGGGGGCCATGACCAGGCGGACGTCGGTGTACTTCTTGTAGCGGTAGAGATGGTACTGCCCGCCGTGGTAGAGCGTGACGATGTCGGAACGTAGGCCAGTTCGGGCGAGCGAGTCCTTCGTCAGCTTGGCCATGATCGCCTTGCGGGCGGCGAGCGCCTCGGCCGGCTTCATGTCGGGCTTGACGGCGTCCTGCACCTCCTTCGTGACGTCGATGATCTCCTGCAGCACGTTCAGCTCGAGGTCAGGGCATTTCAGTTCCTCGTCGAGCGATTTGGCGAGGAAGCCGTCTCGGTAATAATCCTTATTCTTGGACGAGAGCTTTTGCAGCGAGTCGGAGCCGATGTGGTGATTGGTGATGGCGAGGCCATTGGGGGAGACGAAGCTGCCGGAGCCGCCGTTGTTGAAACGGATCGACGCTTTCATGGCTTTGTCGCGCCAGGCGTCGGTGAGATCGAAGTCGTACTTCTTCTTGAGAAGATCGCGCGGCAAGTTGTTGAGCAGCCACATGCCCTCGTCGGCGCGGAGGCTGGTAGCTGCGGCAAGGAGAATGCAGACGGCGTGTAGCAATCGCATGTGCAATTCCCAAGCCCCACCATGAGCGCA
>DASRSQ010000756.1:0-6667 GCA_035656475.1 Gemmataceae bacterium
TGGGACGGAATCGCCAGGATACCTTGGCCCTGTAGGGGCCGTTCGAATGCCCAACATCACGCGCGAACGAGCCTTACAGGCTCGAGTCGTCGATCGCGTCTCACCCAGGCCTGCGGCCTGGGCTGACAGAACCGGCCCTTCAGGCCGGAGAACCTTGACGCGTGTCGGCAATCGCAAGAAGCCGGAAGTTGAAACCTTCTTGCCTAGTCAATGCTGCCGACCGGCTCGTTGCCGCCGCGGCTGCCGAGGGCTTGCCAGGTGCCCAGCGGGATGCTGTCGGAGATGAAGCGGACGCTGCCGTCGCCGAACGAGACATTGACGCCGCCGGTGTGATAGCTGCGCGCCGCGGCAAACAGGTTGACGTACGGCGAACCGGTGCTCACGCACGGCATTCCCTCCGATGGCATGCTGCGGCAGCCCCAGACCGCATCGGCGGTCGCCGAGTTGGGCCCCGTTTGGGCGCTGAACACGTCTCCTCCCATCGTGGGATAGCCCCAGACTCCGCGCGAATCCTGATACGACGGACCGTTGCTGCTGGGCTGACGGTACTTGACCTCGCTGATGGCGAGCGTGTTGGACAGGCCGTCGGTCACGTTCGTCATGCGGATCTTGGAGTTATTGCCGAAGAGCCCGCCGATCGTGGGATCATTCGTTTGGCTGCTGCCGTAACCGCCCTTGCCATAGCAAGCGGCGTAGTTGCCGCGGGCCAGGTCTTCCATGCCGGTGCCGTTCGACATCTTCTCGTCGTTGAACGGATGGGCGGGGCAATCCATGGCCTGGAGGTGCGTGTTGCCAATGGGCGTCGCGGCGTACGTGCCGTTGCCAAACCAGTCGACGACCTCGGCGCGTTGCGATTGGATCAGCAAGAAATTCTGGTACAGGCCCGGCTGTTCGATGTAGGGGAGGATGAAGCAAATCCACGGACCACCGATGCCAGGAGTGCCATCGCCGTTGTGGCCATTCGGATCATCGCCCGAGGCGGTCGTGTTGATGCAACCCGGAGGCAGAACCTTGTTGGCCGATTCGTAGCTGTGCACCGCCAGCGTCAGCTGCTTGATGCGGTTCTGACAATCGACGCGTGCCGCCGCATCGCGCACCTTCTGAACTGCGGGCACGAGCAACGCGATGAGGATCGCGATGATCGCAATCACCACCAGCAACTCGATCAGCGTGAATGCAGCACGTGTCGACTTCGAAATAACCATGGTATGCTCCAAAGTTGAGTGATGAAGTCAGGCGGGAAGAATTGGAAGGATATAGTTCGATTGCTTGCTTTCTGCGAAAGGAGTGTGAAGAGTGCACGAAGAGACCAGTATGAAAAGAAACTAATCCGTACTTATGCTTCATGAGTCTAATGAGGATTGCATGGCGAAATGTCGGCGCCGGCTGATCATGAGAATAAGCTCGGAGCGTGACACGATTTGAAAAATCATGTTGCAAGATCGACTAATCGGCTATTCAGGCG
The DNA here is from genome assembly GCA_035656475.1 of Gemmataceae bacterium. Lineage (GTDB taxonomy): Bacteria > Planctomycetota > Planctomycetia > Gemmatales > Gemmataceae > SIAQ01. The sequence continues at coordinate 1,466 of DASRSQ010000756.1, forward strand.
CATTTCACCCTCAGAACTTTTCCTGTATCATGTCCTTGCATCCGATCCCCGCACCCACGCGGAGCACGATGATGAACGCCAACGATCTTTACAAGCAAGGCAAGCTCAACGACGCCGTCACGGCGGCCCTCGATGACGTCAAAAAGAACCCGAGCGACGGGGCCAAGCGCACGTTCCTGTGCGAACTGCTGTGCCTGACCGGCGACCTCGAACGGGCGGACAAACAGCTCGATGCGCTCGCGCAACTGGACCCCGACGCGCTCATGCCGCTCGCCCTCTTTCGGCAGCTCATTCGCGCCGAGCAGGCCCGGCAGCAATTTTTCACCGAGGGCCGGTTGCCCGAGTTCCTCGATCAGCAGATCACGCCGAACCTGAGCAAGCATCTCGAGGCGGCGATCCTGATACGCGAAAAGAAGCCGAGTGAGGCGGCCAACATGCTCGCGGCCGCCGACGAGATTCGCCCCAAGGTCAGCGGCGTGTGCGATGGCAAGCCTTTCGACGAGATACGCGATCTGGATGATTTGACTTCCTCGTTCTTCGAGGTGTTCACGAGCACGGGCAAGTATTACTGGATCCCGTTTGAGCGCGTTGATTCGGTCGAGTTCCATCCCCTCGAACGGCCGCGTGATTTGCTCTGGCGCGGCGCTCACATGATCGTCCGCAATGGCCCCGACGGCGTGGTCTACATTCCGACGCTGTACCCCGGCAGCGCCGCGGAGAAGGACGACCAGTACCGCCTCGGCCGGGCAACCGAATGGCGCGGCGAGGACGGCGTCCCGATCCGCGGCGCTGGCCAGCGCGTCTTCCTCATTGGCGAAGACGACAAGTCGATCCTCGAAGTGCAATCGATGCAGTTCACGCTGTGAACGCCGCTTGCGGCTCAGCGTTCGCTTGACGCCACGCGGACGCTAAGCCGCAAGCGGCCGGAGATTCCTCCATGGCCCGCGTGCGAAATACGCAACCGCTGGTTCCGTCCGTGCTCGATCGTCTGCTCAACGACGATCCGGAAGCAACGCGCGAATTGCCGTCGAGTCGACACCAGGTGTTGCGCGACATGAAGATGTCGGTGCGGCGTGATCTCGAAAACTTGCTCAACACGCGTGTTCGCTGCCAGAGCCTGCCCGAGGACAGCCCTGAGCTGAAGAAGTCGCTCGTCAACTACGGCGTTCCCGACATCACCGGCGCCCCGCTTGGGGCGGCGGCGGAGCGCGAGGCGTTTTGCCGGGAGCTCGAGGCGATCATCCGCGAGAATGAGCCGCGGTTTCAGAAGATCAAGATCACGCCGAGCCAGAACACGGATGTCGAGGATCGGACGTTTCGCTTTCGCATCGACGCGCTCTTGATCGCCGAGCCCGCGCCGGAACCGATCGTCTTTGACTCGGAGCTGCGGCCCGGGACGGGCGATATCGAGGTCAAGGAGGCCGAATGAGCGACGAGCTGCTGCCGTACTACGAACGCGAGCTGTCGTTCATCCGCAAGCTGAGCGCCCGCTTCGCCAAGTCGCACCCGGTGATCGCTGGCCGGCTTCGCCTCGGCGAAGATGGCGAGACCAAGGACCCGCACGTCGAACGCATGATCGAGGCGTTCGCCTATCTCAACGCCCGCACGCGCCACAAGATCGAGGACGAATTTCCCGAGTTGACCGAGTCGCTGCTCGGCATTCTCTACCCACACTATCAGGCGCCGATCCCGTCGATGTCGATCGTGCAATTCGAGCTGGACCCGGAGCAGAAGCAGCTCACGGCCGGCCACACGATCCCGCGGCACACGGCTCTGGAGACCGATGCGATCCATGGCGAGCCGTGCCGGTTTCGCACGTGCTATCCGGTCAATCTCTGGCCGATCGAGGTGCAGGACGCGAGTCTGCGCAAGCCGCCGTTCCAGGCGCCGCCGACCCGGCAATCAATGCGGGCGAAAGGCGTGCTCCGCCTCGTGCTCGGCTGTCAGCAGTCGAGCCTGACGTTCGCCGAGCTGTCGATTCCGACGCTGCGGTTCTTTCTGAAGGGGCCGCCGCACTACATTCATCGCATGTACGAGCTGATCATGAACAACACGCTGGAGGTCGCGCTGGCGACATCGCGTGAGGATCCGACGCCGATCCTGCTCGACGCGGGTGCCCTGCGGCCCGTCGGTTTTGAACCGGACGAAGGACTGTTGCCCTATTCGCCGCGCTCGTTCATCGGCTATCGGCTGCTGACAGAGTACTTCGCCTTCGTCGAGAAGTTCCTGTTCTTCGACCTCGCGGGATTGAATCAATCGATGTTCGAGCGTATGGGCAATCAGCTCGAAATCTTCTTCTATCTCGACCGCACGATTCCCGATCTCGAGCAGAATCTGTCGGCCGATAACTTTCGGCTCGGTTGCACGCCGATGGTCAACCTGTACGAACAGCGAGCGGAGCCGATTCAGCTCACGCAAATGGACTACGAGTATCGCGTGGTCCCCGATGCGCGACGGCCGCTGGCGCATGAGATCTATTCGGTCGAGCGGGTCACCGCGAGTTCGCCGGACGGCCGCCAGGTCGACTATCGACCGTTCTACTCGGTCAAGCATGCGGCGCCGGAGAATGACGAGACGTACTGGCATGCGGCGCGCAAAGTCGCCGAGCACACGACGCCGGATGATGCGGGCACGGAAATCTTCTTATCGCTCATTGACCTGAGCTTTCAGCCGTCGGCGCCGGCGGACTGGACGCTTGACATCGAGACAACGTGCCTGAACCGCGATTTGCCGCACCGTTTGCCGTTTGGCGGCGATCAGCCGCGTCTGCAGATGGCGTCCGGCGGCGGCCTCGTCGGCCGCATCACCTGCTTGACGCCGCCGACCGAGACGTTGCGTCCCGCGATGCGGCAAGGCGCGTTGTGGCGGCTGATCTCGCACCTGTCGCTCAATCATCTGTCGCTGGTAGACGCCGACGACACGTCGGCGGAGACGCTGCGCGAGATCTTGAAGCTGTACGACTTCGCCGACAATGCCGAGACGCGCAAGATGATCGACGGCATCGTCGGCGTGTCGAGCCAACGCGTGGTTGGCCGGGTGCGCGGCTCGACGGCGGTCGCGTTCTGTCGCGGCCTCGAGGTGACGCTCACGTTTAACGAGGAGAAGTTTTCGGGCAGTGGCATGTTTCTGTTCGCGAGCGTGCTGGAGCGGTTCCTGGCGCTCTATTGTTCGATCAATTCGTTCACCCAGATGGTCGCGAAGGTACAGGATCGCGACGGAGAACTGCGGCGATGGCAACCGCGCGTCGGCGAGAAAATCTTGCTCTGAGCGACCGCCTGTTCCGGGAGCCGTTCCGCTTCGATTTCTTCCAGGCGGTCCGGCTGCTGGAACGGATCGCGCACGAGCGCGGCGAGACGAGACACGTCGGCGAGGACCGACCCGAGCACGAGCCGGTGCGTTTCAAGTCGCAGCCGTCGCTCAGCTTTCCGGCCAGCTCGATCGTGCAATTGCGCAAGGCCGACGCGGAAAAGATCGGCGCGCTGGCGGAAATGGTCGTCGCGTTCATGGGCGTCACCGGCCCGACCGGCGTGTTGCCTTACCATTACACTGCGCTCTTGTTGCGCCGCATTCGCGATAAAGATTTCTCCTTACGAGATTTCCTCGATCTCTTCCATCAACGGGCGATCTCGTTCTTCTACCGCGCCTGGACGAAGTATCGGCTGCCGTTTGCCTACGAGCGTTCGAAGGACGACAAAAACGAGCGCGACGATCTGGTGACGTGGAGCCTGTATTGCCTGGTGGGCATGGGAACGCCGGGCCTGCGACGCCGGCTCGAATTCGATGACGAAGCGTTCCTCTACTACGGCGGCCATTTCGCCCATCAGCCGCGCTCGGCGGTGGTGCTGCAGGCGATCCTCGGCGACTACTTCGGCCTGCCGATCGAGGTCTTGCAGTTCCAGGGACAATGGCTGCAACTGCCGGCGGGAGAGCAGGCGATCATGCCGAATGCCTTGATGCCGATGGGGCGGAACAATCAGATGGGGTTCAGCATGGTCGTCGGCGAACGCGTGTGGGACGTGCAGAGCAAGTTTCGCATCCGCATCGGCCCGCTCACCTACGCGCAGTTCCAGCGTTTCCTGCCCAGCGGCGACGCGCTCAAGCCGCTCTGTCAGCTCACCCGCACCTATGTCGGTCCGGAGTTGGATTTCGACGTGCAATTGATCCTGCGCGCCGACGAGGTCCCCGCGTCCAACGTCGGCAAACGCCGCACGAATCTCGGCTGGAACAGCTGGGTGCGCACACGTTCCATGTCGCGCGACGCCGAGGACACGGTCTTCACGCTCGAGGAAATCTAGTCTTCAAAGAAGCGAGTCGATTTTGGCAGCCGATACCAAGCCGCGGCGCAAGCGAGAGGGCGCCGCGCGGGACTCAACGAATCCGGCTAACAATATTCAAGGCGCGCTTGACGTAGTGAAGGCAGCCTGCTCCAGGGCCTGTGCAAATTGCCAGATTCCTGATTGATCCGTATCGGACGCTTGGGTAAGATTACACTTCTCTCCGCCAGGCCGACGCTCCCCTGCCTGCCGCGTTCACGCCAATCCGCCCTCCTTGTTGGAACCAATATGAAAGCACCCGAAGAGCCTGCGACCGTGCCCGTGGCCAAGGTCGATCTGCTCGGGCACTTCAAACGGCTCGTGCAGGCGAACACGCGTCGCTGGAAGACCGCGATCCTGCTCGAGGCGCTCGGCCTGTCTGCCGCGGGCTTGCTCGCGTACCTCTGGGCGGCGTTTCTGCTCGACAACCAGGTCCACCTGTCGCGTTTGAGTCGATCGCTCGCTGCCCTTGGCTTTCTCGCGGGGCTTGGTTGGGCCATTGCTCATCTGGTGAAATGCTGGCGCGCTATCCAGCTCACCGAAGATCAGGTTGCTCTCGCCATCGAACGCAGCACACCCGGCGGCGTCCAGAATCGACTCATCAATGCCATGCAGCTCGCCCGCGGCGATCGACTCGGCGGCAAGGAACTCAGCGAAGCGGTCGTCGAGGCCAACTGCCTGCAACTGCAACAGCTCCAGCTCAATCAGGCCACGCAGCTGCGGCCCGCGATCGTGCGCCTCGGCGTCGCCGGCGCGCTCATGCTGTTCGGCTTGCTGTTCCTGCTCTTTGATCCGTCTCACTTCGTCAACGCCGCCTCGCGGCTCTTTATGCCATTGGCGACGATCGACCCGCTCTATCGCACGACGCTCGTCGTCGAGCCCGGCGACA
>DASRSQ010000757.1:0-3436 GCA_035656475.1 Gemmataceae bacterium
TCTGGATCTCCTTGATCTTGGCCTGGCCGCCGCCGCCGAACAGGAGGCCGCCGCTGACCTTCTTCTTGCCTTTGCCGAAGATCTCGGCTTCGTTGGCGACCTTGCTGCTGACGATGCTGTCGGGCGCGCCGGTGTCGAAGACCATCCGATACGGGCCCTTGCCGTTGACCTTGACGCTGACGACCATGTGCTGCGTCTTGATGAGTTCGAAGGGCACGACAAATTTCTTCGCCGGTTCCTGCTTCGGCTCGTCTTTTTTCTTGTCATCCTGGGCGTGCAGGAACGCGGGCGTGACCAGGGCGATGCAGATGACTGTGAGCAAGCGTTTCATGATAAATCCGAGTTGGGTTCTTACGTTGGCCTTCTACCTTTGGCTTTTTCTTGGTTACAGTCCGTCACCCGCGGTGATCTTGATTTCGCGATTCTTGCCTTTGCGTTCGATGGTGAGCGCCAACGTTTTGCCCGCAGTGATCTTGCTTGCTTCCTGCATGAGCGTCGAGATCGAGGTGATTTCCTTGCCGTTGGCTTCGACGATGCGGTCGTCCTTCTGTAATCCGGCCTTGGCGGCGGGACCATTCGGTAGGACGTCAGCGACCTGGACCAACTTGTCCTTCTCGCTGAGCTCGAAGCCGAAGAAGCCGCGCGGCTGTGGCGGAGGCGTCTGGTTGTTGCCGACAAGCAGGCTCATGATCTCGACCATCGCCACCATCGCGTTCATGCCCCCCGTGGCGGCCTTCTTGCCAAGCGGCGCCGGAGGCGGCGGCTCGAAGGCCAGCGGCGTCCACGCCATCTGCTTCTTCGTGTAATCGAACTGCATCTTGTACTTGGCAAGCACTGTGTAGCCCATCAGCCCGTGCAGCTCGACGCCGGCCAGGCCCATGCGATTCATGCCGGTGATCTGGAACGGCGTCTCGACGCGCGCCTTGACCTTGGTCAGATCGAGGCCGCCCTCGAGTTCGAGCCTGTCGAGCACCGCCCAGCCGTTCTTGGTTTCCAGGCCGGCCTGCTTGCCCACCGGTTCCGCGATCAGCAGCACGGGGCAGCCGGTGTCGACGATGAAGTTGAACGGGCCTTTGCCGTTGATCTTGACGCGAACCAGCGTGTGATGCGTATCGGTCAAGCGGAACGGCACAAACCCGGGCTTGGCGTCGTTCTTTTTTTCCTGGGCGTGGACTGCGACGGGCGAGACGAACAGCAAGGCGACGAGCAGCCAGCGAACTTTCATGAGGTCAACTCCAGCGGAGGGACAATACGATCTCTCCATTGTACACGATAGCCAGCGACAACGTAGCCACAAGCTGCCAGCTTGTTGGCTCTTGTCACGCGGCAGCCTGCCATGAATCGATATCTCGTGTGGCGACAGCCAACAAGCTGGCAGCTTGTGGCTACGACATCTCCGTCATTTCTTCGGCGTCACCGGTAGCGGCGAGATCGGCAGCACCGGTAGACGCGATTGCGAGTAACCGCTCAGGAACACGAAGCACATCTCGTTCGTTGTCTGCTCGCCGACCGTGACGCGGCGCGGCGGGCTGAACGGGTTCAGCGGGTTCTTGTCGCTGTTGTCGTAATACGCCTCGACGTGGAACTTGGTGCCGGCCTTGACCTGGATCGACTCCTTCAGGAAATACATTTCCTGCCAGTTGTAGTCCCACTTGTCGATCGCGAGCAATTTCTGCTCCTTGCCTCCCGGCGGCGTCATCGTCAGGCTGATCGATTTGCCCAGCAAATGCATGTGCGGCGTGATCGCCATCAGCGTGAAATCCTGGCTGGCCCACGCGTCGCCATCGAGCTTGAAGTTGTTGTCGCCCGGCGGGATTGCGAAGAAATAGCGCAACGGCCCCGAGCCCGCGCCGCCGCCGACCGCGACCGCCTGATACGGATGATCGATTTTCTTCTTGGCAAAGTAGAGCCCGATCTGCGTGCGATCCTTTTCGGGCCGGCCGTTACGGTGATAGTGAATCTGCACAACGATGTCGGATCCCTTCGGCAAATGGAAGCCGACGCCCTCGGGCATGTAACGCGGCTGGATGCCCGGCGCCCAGCCGAGCATGCCTGCCTTCGGCAGAAAGCCGACCCCCATCATCTTGGTGTAGCCAGGGCCGCGATCGTACTTCGAAGCCTCGCCGGTGTGCGGATCGACGACCGGATTCTTCTTTTCACGTTCCTGTCCTTCCTTCTCCAGTCGGCGGCCGGCGCCCGTGGTGTCAATGAAGTTGAGCAGGTGATGCACGACCTGCGGATTGCCGGGCCGCATCTCGACCGCGCTGACGTAGACATCTTCCTTGAGATCGGTCGGCAACACGAAGCAGCGGAAGATGTCCTTGCCGCTCGGGCCAACCAGGAAATCCTCTTTCGGACTGAGAATCAGGTCCGGCGTCCCAAGCCGCCAGCCGGTGACGAACTTGCGAGGCTCCGGCGCGTCTTTCGGGTTCCCCGCGGGCGTGCCGCCGTCGACCCAGTCGGCGAGCATCTTGATTTCGGCATCGCTCAACCGGCGCTCGTCGCGGAACGCGACGCCTTCGGACACCTTCCACGGCGGCATCTCGCGTTTTTTCGTGTAGTCCTTGATGTCCTGGGCCCAGGTCACCGCTTGCTTGTACGTCATCAGCGAGAACGGCCCGACCTCGCCAGGGCGATGGCATTCCTGGCAATGCCGCTGCAAGATCGGCAACACGTCGCGGTGATACGTGACCTTGCCGTCCTTCGCGATGATCTGCTTTTCGCGATAAATCTTGCAACCGACGGCCTTCGTCGCTGACTTCGACACCGGACGGCCCGTCACCAATTCCGCCAGCGTCTGACTCAGATTGTGCTCGGTAATCTCCGCATGCTTCTTGAGCCGTTCGGAGTACATGTTGTCGATGCGGCCGCGATAACGCAGGACGAAATTGCTGTCGAGCACGAACACTTCCGGCGTGTAGTCCGCCTTGAGCGCGTCCACCGCTTTCAATCGCTCGTCCTTGAAGACGCGAAAGGCGGGCTCGAACGGCTTCGCCGCCTTGGCGACCTGCTCGGGCGTCTCGTCTTCATTTGTCGTCAGGCCCCAGACGGTGACGCCGACCTTGCTGAATTCCTTTGCGATCTCCGACAGCGGGGCCACGTAGCTGTTCGACACGGGGCACTCGAACGACAGGAAAACGATGACGACCGCCTTTTGATTCTCGAGTTCGTACAGGCGATGAGCCTTGCCCTTCTCGTCGTGAAACGTCAAGTTCGGAATCTTCTCGCCGAGCTTGGCTTTCGAGGCTTCCTGAGCGGAAACCAAGGCGGGAATGACGCAAGTTAGGGCCAGCGTGAAGAAAATCGGGAGCCGACAACGCATGATGCAACCTCGCAGAGACGTCAATGTCCATTCCATCGTAGCAGGTGATACCGTAGGGAAAAGCGGAAGTTTCAGGTTGTGCAATCGACCGAGCCGCGCACGCAGCGCAGCGGA
>DASRSQ010000758.1:0-4961 GCA_035656475.1 Gemmataceae bacterium
AGATACTCTTAGGCGGTTTTCGACGCACGCCGCCGCCAATCTGAAGTCGGCGGAGCCGAACAGCGAAGTGTTCATGGGAGGCATGTTGACGGTCGTGCGTTTTATGAACACGAAGAAGGCCCGCAATGGCAACTCGCGCTATGCCCGTTTCAAGCTCGAAGATTTCTCCGGCGCCGCCGAGTGCGTGATGTGGCCGGACGATTTTGTCAAGTACAAGGATCTGGTCGAGGAGGACAAGATCGTCTTCATCCAGGCGACGTGCGAAAAGAAGACCGACGAGCCGATCCTGGTCGTGCAGCGCGTGATGACAATGGAGCAAGGCCAGCTCGAACGCACGACCGGCCTGGTCCTGGTGATGGACCTGACCGACAACAACGACGCCGACCTCAGCAAGCTCGAATCGATCCGTTCGGTGTTGACGCGCGCCCGCGGAAATCTTCCGGTCTTCCTCCACATCCGCGACGGCATGGGCAAATGGCTGCGCATGAAAGCCGGCGACGACTGCAAGGTGAACCCGACGACGCTAAGCAAGGCGGACCTGGAGACGATTCTCGGTCCGGGACGGGTAGAGTTCTCGCGGCAGGGGAACGGGGCGGCGCGGTGACATGCGTTGACACAGATGAGTTTGAGACGGAGAGGTCGCTATGCCGCCCAACCGCCAGCTGGCCTTGCTCAAAGAGACATTCACTCCTCTCGGGGCGCATGTCTGGGAGGAGTTTCGGCGCGAAGGCTCGGGATGGGCGATGCAACCCACGCATGTCGTTCAATGGCATGACGCTACCGATTCCGCAATCGAACAGATTGATGCGATACCATTCGCATTCGAACTCCAACTTGCGCATTCCAAAATTACCGATCGCGCTCTTCGCACAATCGCGAAGTTTGAGAACCTCACCGCTCTCGACCTTGGCAACACCAAGGCGACCGACGCCGGCATCCGCACCATTGCGAAGCTCGGTCGTCTCCGTTCGCTCAATCTGTCTGCTACCGCAGTTACTGACAAGGCACTGCCAAACCTCAGGAAACTCATTGGCCTGACCCGACTCGGACTGCAAAGCACTGACGTTACAGCCCGCGGTATGTCGCAACTGTGCAAGTTGGTCTCAATCACGGACCTCTCCGTAGGCAACACGCACATCGGTGACGAAGGGCTTGGTTTCATTGTGAGATTGCCCCATCTCAAATCGCTCAACATATGGGACACGGGAATCAGCGACGCAGGCACTGAATGGTTGCTGACCGTGCCGCATCTGTCGATGCTGGGTGCGGGCTGCAATGAGATCGGTGACCGGGCCCTGGCTGTCATTGCTAAATTGTCGTCGCTCACGTTGTTGAACCTTGACTGCACGGCGATCACCGATGTTGGCCTGGATTGCATTGCCTGCCTCGACAACCTTGCATTCCTAAACTTCGCGTCAACCAATGTCGGCGACAGCGGTGCAAGGGAGATTGCAAGGGTGCGCGGTTTGTCGCACCTCTATCTTGGCGAAACGCGTGTGACCGACATAGGACTAAAGCATATCGCATCGTTGAAGCGACTCGAAGTGCTCGATGTGTCGGCCCATGGTCGTCCGAGTGGGGTGACGGACGAAGGATTGCGATCGATCGCCAAGCTCAAGAATCTGAGAAACCTAAACATCGGTGGAACGCGACTCACTGACGCAGGCGTCAAATGGTTGCGCAGGCTTCCGTCACTGCTGAGCCTCAACCTGAGCGGGACCCAGATTTCGGATGCATGCCTTCGCAGATTGGCAGGAAACAAGATGCTCCAGCATCTCTCTCTCTGGAACTCTGACATTTCCGCTGAAGCCATCGAGGCCCTGCGAAGGAAGTTGCCAAAGTGTCAAATTCACCATGCAGCCGCAAGAACTCAGGGGTATGACTGAGAGTCTGCGAATTTGCATTTCGGTCCTGAAGGGACCGTTCTGTCAGCCCAGGCCGAAGGCCTGGGATTCGGACCAATCGGTAGCGCCGGCCCCATCGGGGCCGTTCAGCTTGCCCATCGAAGGATGTGCCCAATGCCCCAGTCGCTCGCCAAGGTCTATCTGCACCTCATTTTCTCTACCAAAAATCGCGAGCCTCTCTTGCTTGATGCTTGGCGCGATGACTTGTTCAACATTCTCGGCGCCACCGCTAACAACCTCGGCTGCCAGTCGTTGGTCGTTGGCGGAATGCCGGATCACGTTCACATGTTGTTTCAGCTCGGCCGAACGATCGCAATGAGCGAGGCCATCAGCAAAATCAAATCCACATCGTCGTTGTGGATCAATCAAACACATCCGGCGAAAATGCCATTTCATTGGCAGGCAGGATATGCGGCCTTTTCCGTAAGCCAGTCTAACATTGAGGCCGTTCGCGCTTACATCATCAACCAGGCGCAACATCACGCCAAACAGTCATTCCAAGATGAATTGCGTGAATGGTTGCGACGTTACGAAATTGCTTGGGACGAGCGCTACGTCTGGGATTAACGCCGAACGGCCCTTACAGGGCCGATACTTCGACGATGCCTTTCCCAGGCCTTCGGCCTGGGCTGACAGAACGGTCCCTTCAGGACCGAGAACCAAAATGCAAAGTCAGATGTGACTACTTTGGAAAAAATCTGAGACTCGTTCCTCACCCGGTAGTCGATTGGTTCAAGCACCGCGTTCGTGCCACTTCCGCGACGCCATCAAGCCCCGCCGACGATGATTCGCAACGCCTGCTCGTGCAGCAATCCGTTGGATGCGAGGACGTCGGGTTTCTCCAGGTCGAACTTGCCATCCCAGGCGGTGAGCTTGCCGCCGGCTTCCTCGACGATCGGGGCGAGGGCGGCGATGTCCCAGGCGTGGACGCCGTGCTCGACCATGATCTCGCCGGAACCCTGGGCGACCATGACAAAGCCGTAGAAGTCGCCGAAGCCGCGCTGGCGCTCGGTCAGGTTGACGAGATCGAGAAACTGGCGATCGTGCCCGGCCTTGCGGAACCAGCTGATGCTTGAGTAGTAGACGTGGGCCTTATCGAGCGAGTTCACGTTGGAGACATGAATGCGCCGTTCATCGCGAAAGGCGCCGTTGCCGCGTAGGGCGTGATAGGTCTGCTTCAGGGCGGGCAGGTAAGCGATGCCAGCGATGAGGTCGCCGCGGAATTCGAGGCCAACGAGGGTGGCCCAGATCGGGATGCCGCGGACGAAGCTGCGCGTGCCGTCGATGGGATCGATGATCCAGCGATAGCCGGTGTCGCCGGGGGTGTTACCGAATTCTTCGCCGAGAAAGCCGTCGCCGGGGAACTTGGCGAGCAGGGTCTTGCGGAGCAGTTCCTCGGCCCCGCGGTCGGCCATCGTGACCGGACTCTGGTCCGACTTCCACTCGACGGCGATGTTGTTGTCGAAGTAGCCGAGCGCGAATTCGCCAGCCTGCTTCGCGGCGGTGAGGGCGACGTCGTAGCGTTGGCGCCAGTCGGCGTTCATGATTTGATTCCAGCGATATCGTGGCCACAAGCTGCCAGCTTGTGAGCCATTGTCCCCGCAAGCGACCGGCCTACGAGCTGGCAGCTTGTGGCCTCGAAGTCACTTCTTCAACCGATGCTCCACGCTGTTCGGCGTCTCGCTTGGCGGCGTCTCGTACGGCAAGGCCTTCAGGAACTCGACCAGGTCGTCGACCTCCGCGCTTTTGAGCTGACTGGTCGTGCCGTGCTTGTCGGCCTGGTTCAGCGTGATGACCTCGCGCAGCGTCTTGGCCGAGCCATCGTGCAGGTACGGGGCGGTGCGATAGATGCCGAGCAGCGTCGGCGTGTCGTACTTGGTGCCCATGCGTTCGCTCTTGTCGCCGCGGCCGGTGCCGACGTCGTGCAGGTTGAACGGCTGTTTCAGGCTGCTGTCGGTGAAAAAAGGGCCGCTGTGGCAGGTCGCGCAACCGACTTCCTTGCTGAAGAATAGCTTCTTGCCGCGCTCGGCTGCCGGCTTCAACTTGCCCGGGGCCTCGATGTGTGGCGACAGTGGATAGTCGAGCGAGTTGCAGTAGACCGCCAGCGCATCGAGGTCCTTCGAGCGGCCCGACGTCTTCTCTTCCAACTCGATCTTGTGGAAGCCGACCTTTTGTTTCATCGGGCCCCGGATCAGGCCGAGGCCGAACATGAGCTTGCTGCGGATCGTGTACTCGAAATCCTGCACCTCATCGCGGTCGGCGGACCAGTGCAGCGGATGCGTGTGGGCCAGTCCGACAAACGCCGTCGTCTTGCGCAGGCCCTCCGCCTGCTGCCAGACGCGGCCATCGTGCAGGCCGTCCGGGTGGCACGAGGAGCATGCGACCCAGCGGCGCTGCGACATCGGCTGATTGGCGGTGTTGAACAGGATCTTGCCACGCACCCACTCGGGCGTCTTCGGCGCTTCGCAGGTCTTGATCGTTTTGACGAAACCCATGTTCGCGGTGTAGACGCCGACCGAGAAGTCCATCGCGTTGTAGATGTAGACATTCTTGTTATCGGGGCTGACGCGGACGGCCCGCGGGTTCTGGCCAACGCGGACGGCGTTGCCGACGCGTTCGATTTCCTTGTAATCGTCATCGACGACGCTGCAATAGTTCATGTCGTTGGTGCCGGCGTAGATGAGGTAGAAGCGTTTGCCGTCGGGGGAGATGGCGGTTTCCCATGGGTTGGTGGTGACGTAGACGCCATTGAAGGTGTCCATGCCGAAGGAGACGCGGCGTTTGCCTTCGCCGGGCTTGAGGTCGTGGATGCTCATCTGCGGGAAGATCGAGCCGGCGCCGTCGGCGACCTTGATCATCGAGCGGATGTGCGCGAGATACGCCTTGGGCCGCGTCGGGTGCAATTCGACATGCCGGGCGAGGTTGTCGGTCGAGTGCCCCTTCCAGGAGTCGGCGATCTTGCCGGTTTCGAGATCGATCGCATGGAGGACGCCGGTATAGAACTCGCTGACATAGACGCGCTTGCCGTCTGGCGCCAGCGCGATGCCGCGCGGCATG
>DASRSQ010000759.1:0-4908 GCA_035656475.1 Gemmataceae bacterium
AGGATCGCTTCCCGCAGTTCGACCGCAACCGTGACAACGCGATCGATCGCAGCGAATGGGATTTCATGCGCGGCGTCTTCGGCGCTGCCCGCAACCGTCTCATCGCGATCCGTCCCGGCGGCACAGGCGACATCACCAAGACGCATGTCCTCTGGGAGCAGACGAAGCAGCTTCCGTACGTGCCGTCGCCACTCTTGTACAACGACCTCCTCTTCCTCGCCAAGAACGGCGGCCTGATCTCATCGATCGACCCGAAGACCGGCAAATCACTCAAGTACGATCGCATTCAGGCCGGCGGCAATTACTACAGTTCTCCGGTTGGCGGCGATGGCAAGGTCTATCTCCTAAGCCAAAATGGCGAGCTGACCGTCATCAGCGCCCGCGCCGACTGGGAAGTGTTGCACACGGCGAAGTTCGGCGAAGACATCCTTGCCACGCCCGCCATCATCGATGGCAGAATCTACCTGCGCACAGCCGGACACTTGTATTGCTTTGGCAGCAAGTGAGGCTTCGGTCAGGAAAAAACGGAATTCTATTTGGTGGCTTCCGGTCCGAACGTGCCGAAGTTCGAGTACGCGCGGCAAGCCTTGAGCCACAGGCTGGCATGATGCCGGTGCGCTGACGATAAAGCACGACGCCGAGCCTAAAAAGATTCGCGCGGCCTCATTTGGCCACGGCTGGCATTTTTCATCGAGACATTCACCAGAGATTCATTACCCCGGCTCGAAATCATTCGTATAACGACACGACTGCAAACCTAATTGCAAGTCGCTGCGTAATAGAGAGAAATACGCAAATGGGTGAACAGGCGGGTTCATGCTAGGGCCGATCTTTAACCGCGAAGGGCTCACCTTGCCGCGACGGGCCCGGCACTATTTCACGCGCTCGCTCTACGTCGGTGGGCTTTGGATCCTCATGCTCACCATCTGGCAGGTCACCGTCGGCTGGCAATACACCGCCACACTCGGCGACCTCGCCCGCTTCGGCCTGATGGCGTTTCGCGTCCTCACCTTCGTGCAACTGACGCTTCTCCTGTTTTTCTCCGCCCTCTCCGCGGCCAGCACCGTTTCCCTCGAAAAAGATCGCCGCACCTTTCTTCTCTTGCTCATCACCGATCTCAGCAATCATGAAATCGTGCTCGGCAAGTTGCTCGGCAGCTTGCTGCAGATCTTGCTGATGCTCGTCGGCTCGATCCCGGTGTTCGCGCTCTTGATGCTGCTGGGGGGCATCGATCCCTGGCAGATTGGCGAGGCGATGCTCGTTCTCGCGACCGCCGCCCTTGCCGCCGGCTCGCTCGGCGGACTGGTCGCGCTCTGGCGCGACAAGACGTTCCAGGCCCTCGCCATGACGGTGCTCTTTCTCGTCCTCTATCTCTGCCTCATGCAGGCGCTGCCACTGGTGCCCTACGCGCTCGGCGCCTTCGGCATCGAAGCGGCGGCGCTCGACGCGACGTTCATGGCGAGGGTCCAGGCGTCGCTCGATCCGTTCACGGCACTCGGGCAGGTGCTCGATCCTCCGCTCAGCGTGGCAGGCGAGCTGGGCTCGGCCGCACGCTTCTCGGTGACGATGCTTGCTGTGTCGACGCTCCTGAACGGCCTGGCGATCTGGAAACTGCGCGTGTGGAACCCGAGCGGCGAACCGATCATGCAGCGCGAGGTGTTCGGCGCCAAGCCGACGGAGCCCGAACGCATCCACGCCGCTCCGGGCAAGGTGCGGCCGGTCTGGGCCAATCCGATCCTGTGGCGCGAAGTGCTGACGCGCGCCTACGGTCGTCGGCCGCTCCTGGTGAAAACGGCGTACTTCGTCGTGCTCGGCCTGGTCTGCTATTACGCTCTGTTCACGATGCCACCCGGTGAGTTTGCCGCGGCGTACGGGCTCGTGCCGATCGGGATCTTAAGCTTGCTTCTGATCAGCGCTCAGGCGGTGACCGCGATCACGTCCGAACGCGATCTCGGTGCGCTCGACCTCTTGCTGATCACCGACCTGTCGCCGCGCGAGTTCATCTTCGGCAAGATCCTCGGCATCCTCTACAACACCAAGGAATACATCATCCCGCCGCTGGTCTTGATCGTGGTCTACGCGATTCGCACCCAGCTCGGCAGCGCTCCGCGCGGCCAGCCGGACATGCTCGTCGGCAAAAACGTCGAATCAGCCCTCGCGCTCGCGCTCGGCATGTCGATCTTGACCGCATTCACGGTGATGTTCGGCATCCACGTCGCCCTGCGCTCCGACAACAGCCGGCTTGCCGCCATCAGCACGCTTGGCACCGTGTTCTTCCTGTCGGTCGGCACCATGATTTGCATCTACCTGATCCGCATCAACGGCCGCTTCGAGTATCAATGGCTCAGCTTCGCCGGCTTCATCGTCGCCGGCATCGGCGGCCTGTGGTGGGTGCTCAGTGCCGAACGCCCGTCAGCGGCCCTCAATCTTGCCAGTGCCCTGCTGCCGATTGCCGTCTTCTACACGATCACCAACATTCTGATTGGCAAGCCGGGTAGCACCGAATCGAGCGATCCGCTGATCCCGATGATCGTCACGGGAGGCGCCTTCGGCTTCGCCGTCGCGGCGATGGCGGTGCCGCTCATGAGCGAATTCGACGTCGCCGTGGGGCGCTCCAGCGCGATCGGAGAATGACGCGTTGATGCATGAGCAACGCCTGACGGCATTGCCACTGTCAGGCGTTTGCTTCCCTATTCGCCATCCTTCAGCGCGCGAACGAACACGTTGCGGAACTGGCCGGCGCCGCTGAGAGAGAGGCCGATCGGGCCGGTGGAGGCGCTACCGATCGGCGGCGTTTTCTCGTCTCCCTTGCCGTTGATGGTCACGCGTGCGGTACTGCCCTTCACGCTGACGACGGCGCGATTCCATCCCTTGTCGACGGCCTCCAATGCGATCTTGCTTCCGCCGCGAACGAACAGCGTGCTGTTGGCGTTGTAATCGATGACCATTTCGAAGTTGCCGAAGGATTGTTCACTCCAGATCGCTGGCGCGGGCTGAATCCGGAGGACGCCGTCGTTCATTTGAACCGGAACTTTCCACCCGCTCAGGTCCAATCCCGTGAACAGGCACTTCCAGCCCTTGTCGACGTCGCACACCTCGCTCGGCTTCGGATTGGTGCTCGGCAGCTCCTTGATTTTGATGTTCTTGAAACGGCATTCGGAGCCTTCCGATTCGAGAGCGAGATAACCCTTGCGAGGGTTGCATTCGCTGACGCCGGAGACTTCCTTGCCGTTGACGTGGAGTTTGAGGACGCCATTGTTGGCGACGACCTTGTAGTGGTTCCATTCATACTCCCCCTTGCAACGGTTCTCGCTCGGCAAGCAGCGTTCCCAGCCCTTCGGGTGCGGGCGGTCGGGTTTGCACTTGGCGCCCCAGATGCTGAAGAGGTCCCCCTGGCTCGTGTAGGTGTCCTTGACTTCGAGGTTGACGAGGACCTGGACCTCGATGGAGCGCGTGTAGCCTGTGCCCTTGGCGGGGATCGGGTCGCCCCAGACGAAGAGGCCGGAGTTGCCGACGGCGCCTTTCTTGGCGGGAGCGTGGAACCATTCGAATTCGAGGACGAAGTTCTCGTATTGCTTGTCGGTGCGGAGGTAGCCGGTCGGCTTGCCGGTGGTGATGATCATGTTGTCCTTCACGTACCAGGTGCTCGGGGCGCAGTTGACGTTGTGCCAGCCGGTAAGATCCTTGCCGTTGAAGAGCGGCTTGAATCCATCTTGAGCATGAGCGCCGGCCGCGAAGCCGACGAGCGCGAGAAGAGCGAGCAGACGCGGCATGAGGTTTCTCCGGAAATCACACGTTGCAAATCAGAAATCACCAATAGCAAAACATAAATCCCAAACAAAATCCAATTCACAAATCCAGAATCTGACAAGTTTGGCGATTGAGTTTTGAAGTTTAATTGGAACTTGTATTTTGATTTTTGAGATTTATCTCGGTCCTTTGTACTGTACGGTCGGCGCCTGCGACGGCGAGGAGTTCATGCTCGTCGATTGCGACGCATGCGCCTGCTTGCGCAGATGGGTGGCGAGCATCCCCAGCGTGAGGAGCCAGACGATGCCGAACGCCAGCGGCGCGAAGGTCATCTTCAACGGCATCAGGGCGGCCACGACGAAGAACGCCAGGCCGAACGCGTAGCAGCGGCCCCAGTAGTTGGCGCCCATGATGAAGAACGCGAGGCCCGACATCATGGCGATGAACGGGTAGGGGAGCAGCTCCTTGAGATATTCGCGGGCCGCCCAGTCATCGGTCGGCTGCAACACATCGCAATGAATCAAGAGCCGGGTGACGATGACGATAATGAAGTAAGAGGTGAAGTAGCCGATCCAGATGGTCCACAGCTCGCGCTCGGCGGGCGAGGTGGGCAGGAGCTTGTTGCCCCGGTTGTAATAGAACAGGCCGCCGAGGAAGAGGAACAGGAAGCCGCGGGCGACCACGACGAGCACATTCGGCTGCCCCAGCATCACCAGGGCAAACACCGTGAAATGTTCGAGGCCGACCGCGATGGCGGTCAGGAACAGCATCGAGCTCCAGGTCGCGAAGTCGGCGGTGTGCTGGTCGCGCTCGAGGACGTGCGCGAGCCGATCGAGCATGTTGAAGCTGCGGGCGTGGATCGAATCGCCGTCGAGATAGCGCTGCAGATCGTCCCCCAGCTCCTCGGCGGACTTGTAGCGCATTGCCGGATCCTTCTCCAGGCACTTCAGGCAGATCGTTTCCAGGTCATGATCGATGTCGGCATTGATGAGGTGCGGCGGCTCGGGCATATGGTTGATGACGCGCATCACCGTGTCGAGCGGCGTCTCCTCGCGGAACGGCGGCCGCCCCGTGAGCAATTCATACAGGATCGCGCCGAGGCTGTAGATGTCCACGCCGGGCCCGAGCTCGCCCGTCTTGCCCTGCGCCTGCTCGGGC
>DASRSQ010000760.1:0-2798 GCA_035656475.1 Gemmataceae bacterium
ATCGGGCGTGTCAAAAAGCAAAATGGTGATCGGTGACTTGGACGGAGCAACGTTGAGTACGCGACCGAACACGCGCATCTTGTCATGCACTGCCACCGACGGCATGTCGAGCACCTGCGTGTCGCCGACGCTGTAGGCGAAGATGATGCCCTTGTCGCTGCGATAGAGGCCCTTGTAGCGGCCCTGTTCGCGCGGCATCGGGCCGTGCGGGTAGCTGCGCGGATCGATGAGCTTGGCCGGATCGTTGGCGACGCCGGCGGTGACATTGGTGGCGACGCGGACCGTGCCCGCCGGGCCGGGGTTGGCGCCGTGGTTGCCGTTGAAGACGACGCCGGACCAGGTGATGAAGCCGCCGTTCCACCAGCCGGAGTAGCGGAGGAGCTCGGTGTCGAAGATGACGCCGCCCTTGGCGGGATCGACCGCGGGCTTGCCCTTGGCGCCGGGCGTCGCCTTTTCGCCGTCGATCGGCGCGTTCAGGCGGACTGCGATGCCGCGCAGGGTGACGTTGCCGTTGGGCAGGATGAACGTGTGCGAGATGAAGGGGCCGTAGTCCATCTCGTCGTAGGGGGCGGCAGCCAACATTGGCGCAGCGAGAACCACGGCGACAAACGCAAGCGCGTAAATTCGTCTCATCGGGAAGCGACCTCGGCGAAGCAAGAAGGTGAGGAAGGTAGGCACCGGTTCATTGTGGCGCGAGAAGCGAGAATCGTCCAGAGCGGATCGCGAAAAGCGAGTAGATGACCAACAGCCGGTGGTCACCTCGATTTCCCGAAAACCATGGAAAATATGTGGTCCGGCGTCCGGCGAGTAGATGCCCACCAGGGGGGAGAGAGGGGGCAGGCGAAGGAATGTTCCGCGCAGAACAATTGCATGCAGTGCTGGCATTGCAATTTGCCCCGCGCCCCATGCTCGCCCTCATCCCCTCTGGCACGCTTGCCATCATTGGGTGCGCTAAACCGCCGAGCGATGGATCATGACGCTGCGACAAGAACCATTCCATCTCCCCAGGGCGATAAAATGCACGTCCGCTGGGCACAGATTTTCACGTTTCGTGACGACAAGATCGCCCGCATCACCGGAATCGCGGCATCACTCGGAGCGTGACTCATTGCCGGTTTCGTGCAGGCGAGGCCGTCTGCACCACGGGTGACCGCCGTTCATCTCGACGCAGCCAGGCGACGGGAAGTGTCTCACGGGTCGCCGGCGAAACGGAGTCGCGCAGAAACAGACCGAGACGTCCAGCGTCCAGGTCGGACGGCAGGAGTCGGCTGCTTTGCTTCTGGGGCGGCTTCTTGTCGTCTTTCTTCTTGTCCTTTTCTCCGTTGATCAGCTCGTATAGTTCCTTTTCAACAAGCTCCAGATATTTTCGGTCGAGATCTCTCTTCAGATTGATTTGGTCGCGTTCAATGGTGGCCAGGATCGCAATCAGCTTGGCCTCCACGATGCCTTCATTCATGGCGTCAAGGACGCGCCTGATGTCGTTGCTCAGCTTCTGCAATTTGCGGTCGGCCTCCTTCATGGCGGCCTGGTGCATGCCGAAGTTCGGAGCGCGCTTGGCGTTCACGTCTTCCTCCACCAGGCCGTGCGCCTTCAGGAACGCCTCCTCGGCGAACGGATAGCTGCCGGTCTGCGGGTTGTTCGGATCGTCGAGTCGGTCCTGGAACAGGATGTCTCGCAACGGCAGGTGGATGTTCTTTTCGATCTTGCTCATGCGGTCGTTGCGGACGCGGTTGACACGCATTTCCTTGAGGATGTTGTCGTAGGCCTTCTCCGCATCGCGCACGATGGTCCCCGCGGCGCCGATCGCGGTGCGGATCTCATTCATGCGGATGAGGACGTTTTCCATGTCGGCCTTCGGATCGGCAACCTTGCCCATCTGGTCTTTGAGGCTCACGAGGCTCGCATCCACCTTCTCCTTGGCGGATTCGAGCTTCTCGGTCAGCGTCTCCTCTTCGAGCGAGATCTGGGTCAAGAGCTCATTTTCGCTGATGACCAGGAAACTGATGTAGCCATTGCGGTTGGTCTTCTTGGCGCCGAGCTGGGTTTGGCCCTTCTCGTCGACGTGTTTGCCGGTCTCGATGTTGTTGTCGACGGCCTGGATCGCGATCTGCAGATAGTAGTGTTGCTGGCCGGACTTTTCGACATTGACCGCCTTGAGGTCGGGCAGTTGCCGGCGGACGTCGAAACCGTCGTCTTCCTTGAAATCGAATTCCCACTGCTGGGCCGCGCGCGTGCCGGTGAGGATCTGCTTGCGCACCTTCGGATCCTTGAGCGCCGCCTGCAGCTGATCGAGACGCAGCACGCGGTCGGCTTTGCGTTCGAGCAGGTTGGCGAATGCGTCGCAGCCGGCGTAGCCTTCGCGATAGCCCTGCGATTCACGCAGGCTTTGATTCAAGGTGGCGATGGTGTAGGCGAGATGATACTTGCCTCCCAGGTACGAGAGAGGATTGGGCAGAAGGAATTGCAGATTGCTGGCGACGAGGCCGGCGTTGGCACGGCGGGTCACCTGGTTGACCTGCATCACCGGCACCTTGGCGCCGCCGCCTCCGGTCGAGAGCAGCTCGACATCGGCGCGGCGCACCTTGTAGTTGTAGCCGAGCTTCGTCAGGCCGTAGTCGTCTTTCACCAGGCATTCGAAGGGCAAGAGCGCATCGGGCGTGATCAGGTAGGCATTGCCCAATTCCGCCTGCTCGCGCTGCATGTGGACCTGGGCATCGCGGTCCTGTTCCTTCCCCTTCTCGGGCTCGGTCGGGGCCTTGAACTTCGGCTTGCGCAGATTGACGCCGGTGATGCTCAGG
>DASRSQ010000761.1:0-3084 GCA_035656475.1 Gemmataceae bacterium
ATTCAGCCCTCTCGGTCGCCGTTCGGTCCAGGGCACCTATTCGAAATTCAATTACGCCAAGCTGCCACTGCCGAAGATCACGTCCTTCCTCAACCGCCACACCCTGATCGTATGCATGATCGAGAGCCGGGAAGGACTGGAGAACGTGGATGCCATCGCCGCCGTTGAGGGTGTCGATGTGCTTCACGTCGGCGCCAACGACCTGCTTTTCGATCTCGGCGCGCCGCGCGCCTATGGCGGACCGGAGATCACCGATGCGATGAACAGGATTCTCGCTGCGGGCAAGAAGCACGGCAAATACGTCGGTTTTGGCGGTGACAAGGATCCGGCGCGCCAGGCCGCGCTGGTCAAGCAGGGCGTGCGGTTCATCACCACAAACGGGGACCTCCACCTGCTGATCGAAGAATTCGGCCGGCGCAACGGTGAGCTGCGCAAGCTATTCAGTGCCAGCTAACCGCGCCGTCCGAATGAGGGAGACATAAGACGTCCGCCCGGTTCGGTCGGCCCGCAGATGGGCGCAGTCCAACGGCCACCGGCAATCAAAAGGGAGAAGGGAATGTCCATATTTCGCAGCATTGTGACTGCGTTGTTCGCCTTCACATTGTCGGCAGCAGCCGGCGCCGCACACGCCGATCCATTGACTGTCGACAACATCATTAGTCGCGGCACGATCAATGTCGGCATTATTCTGGACACGCCGCCCTACGGTGTTCTCGATGCCCAGCAGAATCCCGACGGGTTCGATACCGATGTTGCGAAGCTTCTGGCACAGTATCTCGGCGTCAAGCTCAACGTCGTTTCGCTGGTCGGCGCAAATCGCATACCGTTTCTGCTGACCAACAAGGTAGACCTCGTCATGGCCGGGCTGGCGATTACGCCCGAGCGCGCCAAGCAGGTCGCGTTTTCAAGCCCGATCAGCGCCGACAACAACATGGTCTACGGGCGTACTGACCAGACGATCAAGTCGATCGACGATCTCATTGGCAAGCGCGCGGGAACGACGCGCGGGAGCGCCGGTGACACAATCATGACCAAAGTGCTCGGTGACAAGGCGCAGATCATGCGCTTCGACAACAACTCCAGCCAGATCCAAGCTCTGCTTGGCAAGCAGGTCGATACGATTGCCGTAAGCGAGATCTACGCCGACTCGGCGCTGGCCCAGTCGCCTGATCCGACGATCGAGAAGAAGTTCGTCCTTAACACCCAGGTCGAAGGCATAGCCATGCGCAAGGAGGACACCGACCTCCTGCAATGGGTGAACAGCTTCGTTCTCTATATCAAGAGCGACGGTGAGCTGAACGCGATCTATCAGAAGTGGTGGCACAAGCCGGTTCCGGATCTGCCGACCTTCTAGGCAACACTCGTCGTCCGGCGGACTGTCCGGGCGCGGCACTCGCAGATTGGTGACCGCGGCGATTTCGCAGCGGTCACTCATCTCGGTGGCTATTGCCTGTGATCTCGCTGCCTCAACAATCAGGGAGGAATGACAATGAAGTTCATGCACGTGATTCGTCTTGGCGCGGCAATGCTCATGGCATTGCTTGTCGCCCGGGCAGCCTCGGCACAGCCGCTTACCACCGACGATCTCGTGTCTCGCGGGACCGTCAACATAGGCATCATCATGGACACGCCGCCGTACGGCTTCCTCGATGCCAACCAGCAGCCGGACGGCTTTGACGTGAAGGTCGCGGGGCTGCTCGCGCAATACCTCGGCGTGAAGCTCAATATCGTGCCACTAGTCGGCGCCAACCGCATACCGTTCTTGCTGACCGGCAAGGTCGACATGGTGGTGGCGAGTCTCGGCATCACACCCGATCGCGCCAAGCAGGTTGCCTTTTCCTCGCCCTACATGCTGGCCGATGTGGCGCTGTATGCGCCTAAGGACAAGACGATCAAGTCGGTCGGCGACCTCAACGGCCTTAACGTAGCCGTGACACGCGGCAGTACGCAGCAGACCATTCTGCAGCGTGAAACCGACGGTAAGGCCACGTTCAGCCAGTTCGACGAAAATTCCGGCTTGGTTCAGGCGCTTCTCAACAAGCAGGTGGATGCGCTTGCCGTCGCGGCGGCGTTCGGTGACGCAGCGTTCGCGGCGAATCCGCAAGCCAATATTGAGCGCAAGTTCACGGTTTTCACCCAAGGGAATGGCGTTGGGCTCCGCAAGGAAGATACCGAGCTGCTGCAGTGGGTGAATGCGTTCGTCTACTACATCAAGAGCGACGGCGAGCTGAACGACCTCTATATGAAATATTGGAAGACGCCGATGCCGGCTGACATGCCGACATTCTAGCCGTAGCCGAAGCGTTCAACTGCACATGGTACGACCCCGAGCATCTGGGGTCGTGGCCCCGAGCTTGTGCAATACGGTAGGCTCAACTGCATGCTGGAAAAGGAAGTCTTTGTCACGACAAAGTATGGCTTGATGCCGAGCTTTGCCGTCTGCCCGGCAGCGCCGGGCACCTTTCCGGCGATCATCTTCTACATGGACGCGCCAGGCTATCGCGAAGAGCTCAAGGACATGGCTCGGCGCATCGCCAGGCACGGCTATTTCTGTCTCCTCCCCGATCTCTACTATCGCCTGGGTACGCTCCGTTTCGACGTGGCGCGTCGCGATGGCGCCATGAGCACTGTCATCCGTGCCGCCATGGCCAGCCTGACCAATGCGACAGTGATGGACGATACCGCCGGTATGATCGCTTTTCTCGACGGTCAGGAGAAAGTAAGTCCCGGACCGCTGGCCTGCGTCGGTCACTGCATGAGCGGTGCCTTTGTCACTCTGGCGGCAGCGCGCTTCGCCAGTCGGATGGCCGCAGCGGCTTCGCTCTACGGCCTCGGCATCGTCACCGATGGACCTGACTCCCCGCATCGGGAGCTGCCGCAGGTCAAAGGCGAACTGTACTTTGCGTTTGCAGAAGTCGATCCGGGTGTGCCGCCGGCCGTCGTGCCGTCGCTCGAAGCGGCGGCGGTAAGGGCGGGTGTTCGCGCGACGATCAAGACGGTTGCCGGTACTCACCACGGCTTCTGTTTCCCGGCGCGACCGGATTATTCGCCGGCGGCGGCCGAGGCGACGTGGGCTGAGCTTTT
>DASRSQ010000762.1:0-2443 GCA_035656475.1 Gemmataceae bacterium
CGATTCCCATCGGCACCGGTATCCCCGGCAACGCGACCACCAACGTCGTCCTCCAGGGCAACCTCACCGCAGGCGCCGTCGGTCCGCAGGCCCAACTCCTGACCTCCGCCCAGCCCATGCAGGCCGGCGGCGTCGCCGCCACCGCCGCCACCTTGCTCAACAGCCTCGATGACAATCTCAGCCCCTACGCCACCGGCGACAAACTCGATATCCAGGGACTCACCGCCGGCAACACGCCCGTCAATATTACTCTCCCGGTAGATGCCACCACCACCGTCGGCGACGTCATCAATGCCATCAATACGAACTTTCCCGGATCCACTGCCTCTCTCGATGCCAGCGGCAATATTGTCGTGACCTCGAACACCACCGGCACCACGGGCCTCAATCTTTCCATCAACGACGATGCAGGCAATGTCTCCGGCGGCACAAGCTGGGGCAACCATAACCTCAACCTTACCACCACCGGCAAGGATGGCGATACCGTCAAAACGGGCATCCAGATCTACGACTCCCAGGGAACGCCGCACAACCTCAACCTCGTCTTTCAAAAACAGGCCAACAACGTCTGGAACCTGACCGCCGCCATCGACCCAAGCCAGGGAACTATTCTCGACAACCTCGTCAGCAATATTGCCTTTAACGAGGACGGTTCGTTTCGCCAAGTCACCGGCACCGGCCTTGGCAACTCCACGATCTCCGTCCAGTTCAACGGGTTTTCGTCGCCGCAAACGATCAGCTTCAACTTCGGCACGACGGGTGGCTTCAATGGCCTCACGCAGGTTGGCGGCTCGAGTTCGGCGGTCGCCACCGGCCAGGACGGCTTCGCTGCCGGCTATCTCACGACGCTTTCCGTGGCCCAGGACGGCACCATCAACGGCGTCTTCACCAACGGCAAGACGCTCCCCATCGCCCAGATGGCGGTCGCGACCTTTGCGAATCCCGGCGCGTTGAATCGCATTGGCAACAACTACTACAGCCTCAGCAGCGAATCGGGTCCAGCCCTGCTGGGCGCCGGCCTCTCTGGTGGCCGCGGCTCGGTCCAGCAGAAAGCGCTCGAGTCGTCCAACGTCGACGTGTCCCTCGAGTTCACGCGCCTCATCATCGCGCAGCGTGCCTTCCAGGTGAACGCGCGCGTCATCACTGCCAGCGATCAGATTCTCCAGGACCTCGCCAATATCTTGCGCTAACCGCGCTATTACGTGGCGTGCGGTGCGCTAAACCGCCGAGCGGACGATGGCGACGCTTGTCTGCGCGCCACGTCGACTCTCACAATTCGAATTTCGTTGCCTTTGTCTTCGCTCGATGCTTCAATGCATCTGTGCCCGTGGATTCCCAGGAGGCAAGTGCCATGAGCGATTCGATCTCCCGTCGCAAGTTCATCGCGGCCAGCGCCGTCGGAGCGGCGGCATGGACCGCGGCGACCGCCGAAGCCGGCGAGCCGCGGCCAAACAGCACGCCGCAGCCGAACGCGAAGCCGATGCCGACGCGGTTTCAGGTCGCGTGCATGACGCTCCCCTATTCGCGTTTTCCGCTGGCCCGCGCCTTGCAAGGCCTGCGCAACGCGGGATACTCAAACGTCGCCTGGGGCACGACGCACATGGAAGACGGCAAGAATGTGCCGGTGCTGGCATCGGACGCACCGGTCGAACGGGCACGCGACCTGGCTCGCCGCTGCCGCGATATGGGACTCGAGCCGGTGATGATGTTCTCAGGCATCTATCCGGAAGCGAACAACGGCTTCGAAGTGTTGCGGCAGCGCGTGTTGCAGGCGGCGGCCGGGCGTGTGCCGCAGGTGTTGACGTTCGGCCATACGCGGGGCGGGAACGAGAAGGTCTGGGTCGAACGCTTCAGACGGCTCGCTCCGATTTGCCGCGATAACAACGTCGTTCTCGTCGTCAAGCAGCACGGCGGCGAGACCGGAACCGGCGCGGCGTGCGCCCGCATCACGCGCGAGGTCAATCAGTCGCACATCAAGGTCAACTACGATGCCGGCAATGTCATGGATTACTTGAACGGCAAGGTGAATCCGCTCGAGGACCTGCGCGCTTGCGCATCCGAGGTGCGCAGCTTCTGCATCAAGGATCACCGTTTCTTCCCCGAGCCGCACCAGGATTGCGGCCCGGGCTTCGGCGAGATCGATCACTATCGCATGCTCAACATCGTCGCCAACACGGGCCTGACGATGTCGCTGTCGTGCGAGAACATCTTCGCCCCGGGCGTGCCCCGTCCCGATCGCCCCGAAGGGGTCGACGCGCTGGCGCGGCGGGCACGCGAGTTTCTCGAGCTGGTGATCCAGGCAATTCAACGGCCAGCGAAGCGGCCGTGATCCCGTAGGGTGGGTGGAGCAACGCGAGACCCACCATCCTCGCAATGACGCGAAGCCACCGTCACGGATTTGCGTCGAGAATCGTGATTTTGCCACGATGGTGGGTCTCGCGTT
>DASRSQ010000763.1:0-3122 GCA_035656475.1 Gemmataceae bacterium
TCCCAGGGCAATTCGCCTGTGAACATTTCGAATGCCGTCACGCCAAGCGCGTAGCAATCGACGCGATGATCGGTCACACTGCGATTGAGCAATTCGCGGGGCATGTAGGTGCCCGTGCGATTGCCGGGCTTGCAGAACTCGGGCTTGTAAGGCAAGGCCAGGCCGAAGTCGATGATCTTGACGACGCCTTCCTTGTTGACCATGACGTTGCGTGGGCAGATGTCGCGATGCAGATAGCCGGCCTTGTGCATGTACTCGATTCCGGCGGCATACTGCGCGAGATAGTTGACGCGATTGCCTTCGAGATCCTTGTGTTTGGTCTCGATGAGAAAGTTGAGACCGACGCCTTCCACGAGCTCCATGATGATGTAGGGCTCTTGCTCGGTGGTCATACCATGCTCGAAGGTCTTGACGATTGATTCATGCCGGAGCAGCATGCAGATCTCGCCTTCGGTCGGCTTCTTCAGGCCGGGAAAGCGTTTTTCGAAGGCGGCTGTCTTGACCTTGTCGAGGATCTTGAGGCAAACCGTTTTACCGCTGTCGCGATCGCGGGCGCGCCACACTTTCGACATGCTTCCCTGCCCGGTGCGCCCGATCAATTCAAATCGTTTATTGACATCAATGATCGGCAATGCCCCCTCTTTGGAGGCAAACATCTGCTTGATCTTGTCGAGGATACCCATGGCAGCGAGTCCGCGATATGAAGCTGGCACTCTGTCACAGCCAAAATGTCGGGAGGGCGAGGCTCCCGCCGAGCCGTGAAGCGTCCGAAAGTTCAAGGCTCGGCAGGAGCCTCGCCCTCCCGGCTTCCCGAATCTTTATTTGTTGCTTAGTGTTCACAATAGTCGATAATTCGCGCCAGTTCCATCCGTAAATCCTTGCGCGGGGTGATACGGTCGACGAAGCCATGCTTGAGCAGGAACTCGCTGGTCTGGAACCCCTCGGGCAACTCGAGCCGCACGGTGTTCCAGATCGTGTGCTTGCCCGCGAAGCCGATGAGCGCGCCGGGCTCGGCCAGCGTGATGTCGCCTTGCAATGCGAAGCTGGCGGCCACGCCCCCCATCGTTGGATTGGTGAGGATCGACACGTACAGTCCGCCGGCCTGGTCGTAGCGCGCGAGCGCCGCCGAGATCTTCGCCATCTGCATCAGCGACAGGATCCCCTCCTGCATGCGGGCGCCGCCTCCCGAGCCGGAGACGATGATCAACGGCAACGAAAGCCGGGTCGCTTCCTCGGTCGCGCGCGTCAGCTTCTCGCCGACGACCGAGCCCATGCTGCCGGCCATGAATGCGAAATCGGTAACCGCGAAG
The DNA here is from genome assembly GCA_035656475.1 of Gemmataceae bacterium. Lineage (GTDB taxonomy): Bacteria > Planctomycetota > Planctomycetia > Gemmatales > Gemmataceae > SIAQ01. The sequence goes on from DASRSQ010000763.1 coordinate 1,311, forward strand.
ACCACCGGCCGACCGCGCACGTAACCGCGCCCGACGACGGCGGCATCACGCATCCCGGTCTTCGCCTGCTCCGCCTTCAGACGCTGGCTGTAGACGACGCGGTCCTTGAACTCGAGCGGATCGCGCGGATGGATGTCGGTGAACCACTCCTCGAAGCTCTCCTCGTCGAGCAGATGCTTGACGCGATCGCGCGCGGGTAGATAGAAGTGATGCTGGCACTCCGGACAGACATTGAAGCGCGATTCTGCCTCCTTGCGGAAGACCGTCGCCTTGCATTCCGGACAGCGCATCCAGAGCCCTTCCGGAACGCCACGTGTACGAGTCGTTGCCATCATATTTCCTCGAAACTTGCCGAAATACACTTCCTCGTTCCCACGCTCCGCGTGGGAACGCACTGCTTCGCACTGCTCCTGGGGTGCGCACTGGACGACTTGCGAAGCAGCATCGTTACGCAAGCAATCCTGTCCCCGAGCCTCGCTTACGCGTCGGGCTTGTGCATCGGATACTAGCCCGACGCGTGAGTGAGGTTCGGGACCCTAGCTTACGCCTCACGCGTCGGGCTTGTGCATCGATAGCAACTCGATGCGAAAGCGAGAACGAAGCGAACCGTTGCCACCAGGGCGATGATTCCGCTAGCGATTCTATCCGCAACGCAGGACGTCGCGAAGCAGTGCGTCCCCACGCGGAGCGTGGCAACGAGGAGTCTCTGCGCCCTGCATTGGATCAAACATCGGAGAGCGCCGCAATACCGGGTAGCGTCTTGCCCTCGAGCAATTCGAGCGATGCGCCGCCGCCGGTCGAGCAGTGCGTGACCTTGTCGGCCGCATCCCACTTCACCGCTGCGCTGGCGGTGTCGCCGCCGCCGATAACGGTGACCGCACCGCGCTTGGTGGCGGCAACCATCGCGTCCATGATCGCGCGCGTTCCGGCCGAAAACTTGTCCATCTCGAAGACGCCGACCGGGCCGTTCCAGATGATCGTGTTGGCGCGGGCGATGACCTCCTGGAACTTCTTCACCGTCGCCGGCCCGCAATCGAGTCCTTGCCAGCCGGGCGGGATTCCTTCCTTCGCGGTGACGATCTTGGTCGCGGCGTCCTTGTCGAACTTGTCCGCCGCGACGAAATCGATCGGCAAGTGGATCGTCTTGTTCTTCGCCTTCGCCTTGGCCATCACGGTCGGCACAATCTCGGCCCCCTTGGGATCGAAGAGGGACGTGCCGATTTCGGTGCCGTCGAGCACCTTGAGGAAGGTGTAGGCCATGCCGCCGCCGATGATGATTTCGTCGGCCTTGTCAAGCAGGTTTTCGATGAGCTGAATCTTGTCGGCGACCTTCGCGCCGCCGAGGATCGCGAGCAGCGGCCGCTTCGGATGTTCGAGGACATGGGCGAAGGCGTCGAGTTCCTTCTTCATCAGAAAGCCCGACGCCTTCTGCGGCAGATCGACGCCGACCATGGAGCTATGAGCGCGGTGGGCAGTACCGAAGGCGTCGTTGACGTAGATGTCGCCGAGCTTGGAGAGGGACGCGCGGAAGGCGGCGAGTTGTTCGGGGGTCGCCTTCTTCAGCATCTCACCGGTCTTCTCGTCCTTAACTTTGCCCTCTTCCTCGACGTGGAAGCGAAGATTTTCGAGCAGGATCACCTCGCCCGGTTTGATGGCGGCACAGGCCGCTTCCACTTCCGGGCCGACGCAATCGTTGAGGAACTTGACGGGCCGCGCCAGCAACGCTTGCAACTTGTCGGCGACCGGCTTGAGGCTATATTTCGCCTTGCGTTCGCCGTCGGGCCGGCCGAGATGGCTCATCAGGACGACGGC
>DASRSQ010000764.1:0-4629 GCA_035656475.1 Gemmataceae bacterium
CGAGCCCAACGAGCTTCATGGTCAGTTGGTCGGGAAGTGACGATGCGAACGGCTCGGGCATCGCCTTCTACGATGTTTTTGTTTCCGATAACGGTGGGCCGTTCACGGCGTTCAAGACGGCGACGACCACCAACTCTGCCACGTTCACCGGCACCGTCGGCCACACCTACGGCTTTTACAGCGTGGCCACCGACAACGTCGCCCATCGGCAAACAACGCCCACGGCCGCGCAGGCCACGACCACGGTTTCCGTCATAACGTTTCTGCCCACCAGCAGCGTGGCCGCATTACCCGCGACCGAAAGCTCCGTGTCCTTTACTCTTAGTTGGTCGGGCAGCGATGCCGGCGGACCGGGCATCACCGGCTACGACGTCTTTGTCAGCGACAACGGCGGCCCGTTTACCGCCTTTCAAACCGACACCGCCGCGATCTCGGCCATGTTCACCGGCGTGAACGGACACACCTACGGCTTTTTTAGTGTGGCGATCGACATGGCGGGCAACCGGCAACCGACGCCCATGGACGCGCAGGCCACCACGACGGTTAACGTCAGGCCGCCCGCGCCCACGGCCATTCCCGATACGTTCGTGCTAGGGCCAACCGGCCCCTACAGCGGCGCCGGCGCCACCAGCGTGCTGGCCAACGATACGTCGGCCGACGGCCAGCCGCAAATGCTTTCTGCGAAGGTGCTCTCGCAGCCAAGCAACGGCACGCTTAGCTTGCACACCGACGGCTCGTTCACCTACTCGCCCGGAGCAAGCTTCCAGGGCATCGATCGGTTTACCTACCAGGTGAGCGAAGGAACGTCGGCAGGCAACGCGGTTACGGTCACCTTGCTGTCGTACAATGCCAGCCTGGTCGACAAGCTCTACGAGCAGGTCCTGCACCGTCCGGCGGAAGACGGCGGCCTGGCGTACTGGACCCGACAGCTCGATCAAGGATTCCCGCTCGACGTGGTGGCTACGGGCATCTTTAACAGCACCGAGCGACTCAATCCGTTGGTCACCCAGTTTTACCAGCAGTATCTGGGGCGCAACACCGATCCCGGCGGGCTAGCTTACTGGGTGACCGATTGGCAAACCAAGGGCGACCCGCGCGACGTGGTCGAGAACATCCTTGCCTCACAGGAATTCTTCGACGACGCAGGCGACGCGAACGAGGGCTTTATCAACCTGCTCTACCAACGGGTCTTAATGCGTACAGCCGAACTCGACGGGCTGAACTACTGGATCGGACAGATGTCTCCGCCAGCCAACGACACGCGCCTACAAATCGCTTCGCGGTTCTACGACACGCACGAGAAGCACGTCGACCTGGTCGATTTCTTGTTTGGCGGGTATTTCCAGGGCGTACAACCCTTGCCCCCCACCGCGCCGTATGTCACGGACCTCGACAATGGCGAGACCGAGACGCAAGTCGAGAAAGCGATCATCGACTCGCCTGCCTACAGCAACAACCCACCCCAACCCATCGCAGGCAGCGTGGGCAGATCTCTGTACCCGCACTGACCCTTCCGTTAGGTCCATCGGCAGATCTTCCGGGCTTCCCGCGCATCCGCCGCAACTTCATCGGGGTGATCTTCGAGGCCGACCTGTAACCTGAGCAATAGGCCTAGCGGCCAAACCGCGATGCCCATGACGCGCTGCGGCGCGTGCATGAGCTGGTGAACACGGGATACACCCAATTTCCGGGAACTGATCACCACGAACCCTATTGAAAGGCATAACGTATTGGATTGATGTGCCAACGCAACCAACGCTCCGATCCATTCGGCGGCCATTATTCGCAGTAACTAGATCTTTGACGAACGTGGTAGGAGGGTATGCAACGGATGACGGGTGGCGGAACGTCAGCTTCAATCCGTCCGGCCTCGACAAGTTGCAGCGAATTTTGAAGTGCGGCGAGCTGCACACCGACGAGAACGCGGATCTCCTGACGCGGCTGAACCTAGCCCTGCAGGCCGAAGTCATGCTGCGCCGCGACATCGATTATCTCGTCCACGACGGCCAGATCGCCCTGATCGATGAATTGACGGGCCGCGTGGCCGAGAATCGACGCTGGCCATACGGCCTACAAGCCGCGATCGAAGCCAAAGAAGACCTGCCCATCGAGCCGCAGGGAAAGATCTTGAATTCGATCACGCTGCAGCATTTCCTCGAACAGTACGAGTGCATCAGCGGGATGAAGGGGACGGCCCAAGAGGCGGCCGAGGAGCTGTATGAGTTCTACGGCATGAAGGTCGTTGTCGTTCCCCCGCATCGTCCGTGCATTCGCCGGGACCAGCCCGATCGCATTTTTCCAACGAAAGCCGCGAAGCACGACGCTCTCGTACACGAAATTGCCCGGCTGCACGCCAGCTCTCGGCCCGCGCTGGTGGGGACTGCGAGCGTCGAAGAATCGGAAAAGCTGGCGGCGCTAGTCTCCGCGTCGGGCATCGCATGCCGCGTCTTGAACGCCCGAAACGACAGAGCGGAGGCGGCTGTCGTTACTGAAGCCGGAGCACTGGGGCGGGTGACCATTTCGACGAACATGGCCGGACGCGGCACGGACATTCGGCTGGGGGGTAGCGACGAGCAAGAGCGGGCGGATGTAGTCGCCCTGGGAGGGCTCTATGTGCTGGGAACGAACCGGCACGAATCGCGCCGCATCGACCACCAGTTGCGCGGCCGCGCCGGCCGGCAGGGTGATCCCGGAGAAACACGGTTCTTCGTCAGTATCGAGGATGATCTCATTCGCCGTCACGGAATCGAAAAGCTAGTCGCCGCCGCCGAAGTAGCCGAGGGCGCGAGGCTGGACGAACCCCGGGCCGGGCGGAAGATTGCCCACGTCCAACGCGTCATCGAAGGGCAGAGCTTCGAGATCCGCCGGACGTTACGCAAGTATTCGTATGTCTTGGAGCGGCAGCGCCGTCTCGTGCACGAAGGCCGAAAGAATCTGCTGGCCGGTGGCGATCTCCCCAGTCTCGTGCGGACCAAGGAGCCGGAGTTCTACGAGGCGCTTGTCGGAAAATTCGGCGAGTCGGTTATACGCGACGTAGAGCGTGAGATTACGCTTTGCCAGATCGATCGCTGCTGGTGCGAGCACCTTTCGCGGGTCGCCGAGATTCGCGAGGGGATTCACCTGATGAGCATTGGGGGACTCAATGCATTCGACGAATTCAACCTTCAGGTCAACACGGCCTTCCGCGAATTGTCGCGACGCATCGAGGAGGAAGGTCTTTCATGTTCCGTAGAAAACGCATGCTAGCACTGAGCTGCTAGCTTAACTTCGATCGTAGCAAGGAGGTGAGCACTGCATCGAAGTCTCCACAGCGCGTCATTAAGACGGCCTATTTGGTGGGCCAACTTGCGCTGCCGGACTACGCTCATCTCTTCAGCCCGAAGAAGTTTACGCAGCCGCAATTGTTCGCTTGTCTGGCGCTCAAGGAATTTCTTCAACTCGATTACCGCAAGTTGGCCGCGCTGCTGGCGGATTGTTCGGACCTTCGCGCCGCGATCGAACTCGCCGTCGTTCCTCATTTCACGACCTTTCAGAAGGCCGCGCAACGACCGCTTCGACTGCCTCTGGCGGAGGCCTTGGTCCAAGTAGATGACGGGCCGAGCAGGCCTTCCCGGGTCAGATCGAGCGTCGCTTTCGTTCGGGTTAGCCTGGTCCGGCCGAAAGAGGACGCCGGAATGAACGACGACTTGCTGCACGAACAGCTTGCCTATTACCGTGCGCGTGCCGCCGAATACGACCAGTGGTTTCAACAGACAACGCGTCGGCTCACCCAAGGTTGAATACGTCGCCGCGGACCTGTTTAATTGGCAGCCACCGCGGCGCTATGACTTCGTTTTTTTCAGCTTCTGGCTTTCGCATGTGCCCGCCGAGCGCTTTGGGCCCCTTTTGGAAGACAGTCCGCGCCTCATTGAAGCCAGCTGGCCGGGACGTGACCCGCGCGTTGGGGCGCCTGGGCTCGATCTCGCTTGATGGCAACCCACCCCGTTAACCAGCACGCACCACCGACACACGACAAGTCTGCTCACACCGGTGGCATGTGTGCCATCCGCCACGGGGGGCTGGCCACTGTACTCTAAAAGCGATGCTAGGTGATGCGCAAAAAGGCGGTCAAGAGCCCGGGCAATCAATCCAATCAGGAAGCTGGGCAATCAACCGATCCATGATTGCTTGCGTATTATTCTCGAAAACGTGCTTGTTGCCGTCATAAGCGTCGCCACCGGATTCGCCAACCAGGTCAGAGACCCCGCGGAGGATCAGGGTTCGGATTCCGTTTCTTCGGCCGACCCAGGCTATGCTTCCCGACTCCCAGTCACCTACGACCGCCCCGAATCTGCTACTCAACGACGGGATTTCGTCCGCGACAAGATCGCGATCGCCCGAGATCATCAACGACGGAAGGACTTCGTGCGGGTATTGCCCGCCGAGCCATTCCAGATCGATGTCGGTGGAATAGTGGCTGATATGCTCATCGTTGTCTCCCATCTGCTCGTAAATATCGTAGACGACGGTCCGCTCGACGAGAACGATCGTGCCCGTCTCCACCTGGCCTCGAAATCCTCCGCACGTGCCGAGATTGATGACGAGCGACGGCGAGCACCGATCGATGATGTACTGCATCGACGCGGCGGC
>DASRSQ010000765.1:0-4266 GCA_035656475.1 Gemmataceae bacterium
AGTTGTACTATGGTTCTCGGAATGCTGCGATCCCTGGTTCAGAAAAATCGGAAGCCGCTCGCGCGCCTGGGTGAACCGCGCGCCGCGCGTCCCCAGGCAGAAGAACTGGAGACCCGCACCACACCCAGTGTGACGAGTGTCCTTGACCACGTCGGCCAACTGGTGACGGCCATTGGCAACGACGTCACCCGTGTTCAATCCGATGTCCAGACGGTGACCCAGTCCCTGGCCAACACGACCAATTCGGCAGTGTCCTCCGCAGTGACGGCGCTCAACAATGACCTCACCCCGGTCCTGAACGACCTCCTCAGCGGCGCCGATGTCACCGCCGACCTCAATACCCTTCTGGGGGACGAAAGCCAGTTGACCTCTGCGCTCGGCAACAACGTCAGCAACGCCATCAAGCATCAAGTGGCCAATCTGGGCCACGATCTGACGGCCTTGCAAAACGATCTCAGCAAGGTCACCACGAGCGTGAGCAACGTGCTGACCAATATCCAGAATGATCTGCAGTCCCTGAGCAGTGCGCTGTCGTCCATCTCGATCAACGCGTCGGTTGGCGCCGATCTGACCGCGCTGAACACGTCCGTGTCGGCGCTCTTTACCGCCTCGCTGTCGGGCCAGGTTTCGACATCGACCATCGACACGGTAGTCGGCGATCTGAACACGCTTTCGACCGATCTCGGCGGCGCCGCCAAAGGCGTGATTCAACAGACCATCAACACCCTGAACACCGATCTGACGCAACTGAGCAATCAGATCACTCAGGTCACGCAGACGATCCAGAATCACGTCTCGTCGCTCCAGAGCGACGTGACGACCCTGGCCAATTCGATCGCCTCGCTCAACGCCGGCGCCACGGTCACGACGGACATCAACAATCTGAACGCCGCCGTTTCGGCCGTTGTCTCGGCCTCCGGCCAAGTCTCGACCAGTCAGATCACGGCCGTCGTCAACGACCTGAACACGTTGAGCCACGATTTGGGTAGCAGCATCACGCCGGCCATCCGCAAGGAAATCAACAACGTGCAGCATGACCTGACCGTGATTGGCAACGATGTCAACCACTTGACTATGCAGCTGGTGCGTGAAGTGAGGATGATCCAGACGCAGTTCGACAAGCTCGCGGTCTCGGTGACCGCCGCCATCAACCATAGCGCCACGGTGAGCGCCGACATCAGCGTCTTGAACGCGGCGGTGAGTGTGATTGCCAGCGACTTCACATCGGGCACCATCTCGGTCGCCGACGTCAATGCCGCCCTCCGGGCGGAGACCCAACTGGCGGCCGCGCTTGGGGGCAGCGTCACGCCACAGGTTCGCCAGCTCATCAATCGCCTGGACAGTGAACTGAGGCATCTGCGTGACGGCGTGAAACAAATCGCCCAGGTCGTGCGCACCACGGCCGCGCGGCTGGAGCACGAGGCCCTGAGGCTCGTCCATAACCTGGCGTCCACGGCCACTCCAACCGTGGCCGCCGATCTCAAGACGCTCAACTCGGCCCTGGCGATCGTCGCCACGGACGCGGCCCTCGGCCAGATTCCGGCCGCCGACCTGACCGCGGTGACCACTGCCCTGAACACGCTCATCACAGACGCCGGCACCACGATCAGCGGGACGGCGCAGAATCTGGTCGACACGATTGAGGGGGATCTGGCGTCGATTCAGTCGGCGCTGGGCGCGTTACTGTCCGTCTGATCTGAGATCTCCAAGATGAGAACGAGGCAGCAGCCTGCGGGGCCGCTGCCTTTGTTGTCACCGCATCATGCCAGCAATTGCCTGTCCGCCAATAGCAAAACGGGACAGGGCGAAACCTCACCCTGTCCCGTCGATGATTTGAATTGCCGCCTTGCTGCGCAGCTAATTTGCGGGAGCGGCAGCTGGGGCCGGCTTGCTCTTGGCCGTAAGCATGCGTGCGATCTGCGACTTTTTGCGGGCCGCCAGGTTCGGATGGATCACGCGACGCGCGGCGGCCTTGTCCAGCTTCTTCACCGTTGCCTTGGCCTGCTGCTTCAACGCTTCCGCCGCGGCGTCCTTGTCCTTGGAAATCTCATTCAGCACCTTCAGATGCTTCTTCAGCGCCTTCATCACAGCTCGATTGTGCTCGCGCCGCTTCAGGTTCTGCCGCATTCGCTTCTTGGCACTTTTCAGATGAGGCATCGTCGATCCTTGTTCGGTTCTCGTGGATTCGCAATATCGGAACTACCAATGTATCTTCGGACATGGGACGCGGCAAGCGGGATCGGTCATTTTTCAGCCGAGGAAACACCATCATTTTGGCGGCGGGCTGCAGAACTCCGAGTCATCGGACCACTCAGGCGCCTCGTCGCCGTAGCGGAACGGGAAGGGGCGGTGCTGACGCGTGCAGCGCCAGACCTTGACCATGCGGAAGGCGTTTTCCCCTCGCATCATCGGGAAAGCGTCGATCAGTTCGACGTTGTCGAAGTAGAGGCGCACAATGCGCATCTCCTTGGGACAATCGCGCGTCGTGAGGAGGATGCCGTCCCAGCCGACCCAGTCGTTGGGGTTGCTCCACTGGCCGAAGCCGTGGCTGTCCCCCTTGTTGTAGCAGAGGACCGGGACGTGCTCGTGACGCAGCGCGAAGGCCAGCTGGCCGCTTTCGTACCAGCGGTCGGTGAACACGAACGTCCGCGGCAATCCGATCAGGCCGCGCGCCTTCAACTCCGGTCCGAGCGACTCCCAGCCGCTCGCCTCGTGCAGCGGATCCTTGCCGGGAAACTTAAAGATGCCGAAGTGACACTGCACAACGGCAAGCGACGCGATCACGATCAGCAGCGACGTGATCGCTGCAACATAACCGCGGACGCGCAGCGGATGTGTTTCCGACCACGCTGCCCAGCGCGCTCCCGCCATCGGCAACAGTGCCACGTAGCCGATCAGCGACCAGTGCGGCAACATCTCCCGCATCGGCGACAGCGCCAGGAATACGGCGATCGGCACCACCGCCAGGCACGCCAACAGCCGATCGATTTCGGCAATCGTGCGGAAATTCCACAGGCGGCGAAACAGAATCGACAGCAGCAGCACCCACGTCCAGGGAAAGAGATAGAGTGCCGGCCCGAGCACCGTGGCCAGCAGGCCCGACAGGCGAAACGTGGTACCAACCGCCCGGCTTCCCTGAAAGACGAACGACAGCCAGTCATGCTCGGCGTTCCAGATCAGCACCGGCACGAAACCGAGCATGCCGATCGCCAGGCCCACATACGGTCCTGGCCGGCGAAGCACGCTCCGCGCGCCCGGCGTCACCGCGATGTACAGCAGCGTCCCCATCGGCAGGAAGATCGCGTGATACTTGCTCAGCAGCGCACCCCCGAATGCCAGGCCGACCCACACCCATGGCAACGTCCGCGTCGGTTCATCCAGCAGCGCCCGGTAAAGGGCCCATGTCGTCAGCAGGCCGAAAAAGAGGAGCGGCGGATCGGGTAGAGCCCAGCCGCCGGCGGCGCCGTAGTAGATGGTCAGATTGAGCAGCAGCGCCGCGTAGAAGCCGGCCCAGTCGCCGTACCAGCGTGCGGTGATGCGGGCCATCAGCCAGGTCGAGCCGGCCATCAGCAAGACGAAGCCGAGCCGTAGCGACAGCGGGCCGACCCAGCCGCCGCAAAGCGCCAGGCCCAGCCATTCGACGCACATCGTCATCGGCGGATGATCGAAGTAGCTCCAGTCGGGATGCAGCGTGAAGAGATAGTGGTAAGCCTCATCGTTGCCCACCCCCATGCTCGCCGACCACACGAGCCGCAACAGTGTTGCCACGCCGATGAGAATCGCCAGGGCGGCATGCGGCCCGATTGGCCGGGCGCAGCGCGGGGCTTGCGGGATCGCCCTGGTTTCCGGTGAGAATTCGGCAACTGACATCTATCCCCCCTCTTAATGAGATTCCAAGGCTCGATGGTTGCGTTTCAATTCCGCAAAATCAAGGTCAAGTGCCCCCTATCCGCAACGCTTTCCGCTCCTAGAATGGTCAGTTACCGATATCCAAACCGAACACAGGAGATCTTCATGGGCAGGAGACGTGGAGCTGGGCGCCGCAAGGTAGGACGTAAGAAACGCCGAATGCGGGCAAAGATTCGTCATCGCAAGTAATCGGGCATGCAGGGGGCGAGCCGATGACGCGCGTGCAGCTTGCAATCGACCCGATCGCTTTCGCTCGCACCTACACGCTCGGGCTGCTCGAGCATTCGCCGGGCGCGGACTAGTTCCGCCACAACCGCGGGGCGGGATCAGCCATATCGCATGTGGCGCGTGCGTGGC
>DASRSQ010000766.1:0-5173 GCA_035656475.1 Gemmataceae bacterium
ATCTCGACTCTCGCATCGGCTTCGAAGTCGATCTCGCCGACGCTCTTTCCCGCGAACTCCACCGACCCATCGAACGAAAGCACGCCTCCTTCGAAAAGCTGCTCGACGCGCTCAACCTCGGCGAAGCCGACTTCGCCATGAACGGCCTCGAGATCACGCCGGAGAACGTGCGCAAGGCGCGTTTCACGCGGCCGTACTACATCTATCAGCTCCAGCTCATCGCGCGCACCGACGATGACCGCTTCTCGACGCTAAAGGATTGCAAGGAGCGCAAGCTCACCGTCGGCGCCCTCGAAGGGTCGGCGGCGGCCCGGCTCTTACGCGACGAAGAAATCGCCATGAAGCCGTTCGACAAGCAAGACGCCGCGTTCGACGATCTGCGCGACAAGGCGATCGACGCGGTGATCATGGATGTACCGATCGCCGTGTACTATGTCATCGCGGATTCGCAGATCGAACATCGCCGCAGGCAATACACCGGGCAGTTCAAGTTTGTCGGCACGCCCATCGCCGAAGGCTTCTACGGCATCGCAGTCAAGAACGACGATGCCGAGCTTGCGAAGGAACTGGATGCGGCGCTCGGACGAGTGATCCAGTCTGGGGAACTCAAGAGCATCCTGACGAAGTGGCATCTGTGGTCGCCGGACCAGTATCGCCTCTACACGCCGCTCAAGACGGCAGAGGCATCGACGCTGAGTTTGCCGTTCACGACGTATCTGCTCGTGCTCGTGCAGGCGGCGGGAATGACAGTGTTCCTGACGGTCGCGGGCATGTTCCTTGCCGTCGCCCTTGGGCTGCCGATCGCGATGGCCCGCCTCTACGGGCCGCTGCCCGTGCGCTGGCTGGCGATCGGCTACATCGAGTTCTTTCGCGGTATCCCAGTGCTGTTCCTGCTCATCTTCCTCTACTACGGGTTGCCCAACATCATCGGCATCAAGTTGCCCGCGATTGTCGCGGCAATCGTCGGCTTCGGCCTGAACTACGCCGCCTATGAGGCCGAGATCTATCGCGGCGGCATTCAATCGATTCCGCTCGGGCAATGGGAAGCGGGAGCGTCGCTGGGCATGTCGTCCCTTCTCACGTTTCGCCGCATCATCTTACCACAGTCGATTCGCGTCATCTTGCCGCCGATGACCAATGATTCCATTGCCCTGTTCAAGGACACGAGTCTTGTCAGCGTCATTTCGGTCGTCGAACTGACGAAGCAGTACCAGATCCTGACCAATTCTTATGGCGGCTATCTCGAAATCGGTCTGACGACCGCCACGCTCTACCTTTTCATGTCGGTGCCGCTTGGCTATTTGTCGCGGCATCTCGAGAAACGCTGGGGCGCGAAGTAGATTAACCACGAAACACACGAACCACACGAAAAGAAAGACAAAGACACAATCCACCGGGATAGGAGGAGTCACCTATGTCCTGGCCCATCGAATTGCGGAGCGTGACCAAGCGCTTCGGCACGCGCACCATCCTCGACGGCGTCTCGATGACGATCCCGCAGGGAGAAACCGTCGCCCTTCTCGGACCGTCCGGCGGCGGCAAGTCGACGCTCATCCGCTGTCTCAACGGGCTCAACACGTTCGACGCCGGCGAGATTCACATCGGCCCGCATCGCCTGGCGCCGGGCACGCGCGGGGCGCGCGGCGTCGTTCAGGAGGTGCGCCGGGCGTTCGGCATGATCTTTCAGGACTTCCAGCTGTTCCCGCACCTGAGCGTGCTCGCCAACGTGACCGAGGCGCCGGTGCGCGTGCTCGGTCTGGCGCCGGGCGTCGCGCGCGAACGTGCGGAGACGCTACTGCGGCGCGTCGGCATGGCGGATCATTGCCGGGCGTATCCGCAACAGCTGTCGGGCGGACAGAAGCAGCGCGTCGCCATTGCGCGAGCGCTGGCGATGGAGCCGCGCGGGCTGTTGTGCGATGAGATCACGAGTGCGCTCGACCCGGAGCTGAAGAATGAAGTGCTCGGCGTGCTCGAGGATTTGCGGCGCGATGGGCTGACCATCGTGCTGGTGACGCATGAGATCGGCTTCGCCCGCCGGGCCGCCGATCGCGTGGTGATGTTGTGCGACGGCCGGGTGCTGGAGGAGGGGCCGCCGGCCGAGGTGCTTGATCGGCCGCGCACGGAGCGGATGGCGATGTTCTTGAAGCGGGTGCTCGGATAAGGACAAATAGAAAGCCGCGCCATGGAAGGCGCGGCTCTTTGCGATGCAGTGGCCTTTAGTTTCCGCCGTTTTTCTTTTTCTTGCTAAAGCCGCCAAAGCCACCGCCGCCATTGCCGCCGAATCCTCCGAAGCCCTTGCGGTCGCCATTCTTGCCCTTGCCCATGAAGCCGCCGCCTCCCTGCCTGGCGTCATAGCCGCTGACGGCGAGGCTGTTGCTGGGGTTATCCTTGGCGACGGTCAGCTGTTGCTTGGCGGCTTCCTCGGCGGTGATGAAGCCGTCGTCGTTGTGGTCCCAGGTCTTGAAATCATCCATCGATTTGCCGGCCATGCGCCATTCATACATGGCGACCTGGCCGTCGTTATCGGTGTCGAGCTTTTTGAACCAGTCGGGCAGGCCGGGGGGTGTCTTGCCGCCAACGCGGTAGACGACCGGCTTGCGATCGAGATCCTCTTCGTCGATGATGATGGAGGCGATGCCCTTGGCTCCCTGGTTGTTGGCGTCTTCACTGCCCTGAACGCGGGCAATCCAGTAGTCGCGGTATTCGTTGATATCGATCAGTTTGTCGCCGTCCTTGTCCCAGCGGGCGAGATTGCTGCGAAGCGAGGCAGGCATCTCCTCCACAACGAGCTTGCCGTCGCCGTTCTGGTCATTCCGCTTGAATTCGGCATCCGCGTATTTGTGCAGAGCGGTAGGGTCGGTGCCAAGGGTGAGCGGTGACGCCTCGCCGCCATCGCCGCCGAATTTTTTCTTTCCGAATCCGCCGCCGCCAGGTTGAAAGCCGCCGCCGCCGCCGGGTTGGAAACCGCCGCCGCCGGGCTGGAATCCGCCTGGTCTGCCGCCAAAGCCGCCGCCGTTCTTGCCTTGACCGGGACCGCCAGCAGCGTCTGCCTTGGTTTTGAGCTGTTGATAGAAGTCGAGGAATTGTTGCCGGGAGATCTGCCCCCCGGTGATACCTTTTTCCTGGGCATACTGGGTCAGCGGTCCGTTGAGGCTGCGCGCTTCGCTGATGAGGAAGAACGGACGTCCCTTGGCGTAGAACTCGAAGAGGACGCTTGGATCCTGGCTGGCGCTGAAGCCTCCCTTGCCGAAGCTGCCGCCCCCTTTACCCCCGCTTCCGCCAAAGCGACCGCCGCCTGGCTGCCCCATCGAAATCGGGGCCATGATGGCGAGAACGCCTGCTACAACTAGGAAGAAAGCGATGACGTTGACCTTGCGCATGGCGGCACTCCAAGAACTCACAAACCTTCCCTAACTATAACGCCCGCCATCTTGACTTGTCATCACAAAATCGGCGATCTCATGGCGATTTAATAACTTACGCCGCTTGCCGACCCGGTGGTTTTCCCATCTCCACCCCTGCAAACTTGCATGCGCGAAACCCGCGACCTATGCTTGGATGGAGGAAATCATGGAAAAGCTATCGGAAGCGTCCCTGGCAAACCGGCGGCGCTCGCAACGACGAAAAGCACGTACCAATGTCAAAGTCGAATGTCGCAGAGGCTCGCATGGCCTGGGTTCAAACATGGCCCACAGCGTCCTCGACATCTCCGATTCCGGCGTTCGCCTGGTAGTCACGCAACCACTTGACTTGCTCGGCGAAGTCGAACTCCTCATCAATGGCTACGGCATGCGCACGACCATCAAGCGTGTCGCAATCGTTCGATGGCAGCTGAAGCTCGACAATGGCCTGTATTGCACCGGCATCGAGTTTCAAAAGCCGATCAATTACCGCGACTGGCAGAACCTCGCCGCCCCACGCTAGCGAATTGTGGTTGCAGCCATCATGATTACGCGCGACAATCAATCGTCATGGCCCGCTGGCATCAACGCCTGTTGCGAAAACTGTTGCGCACACCCACGCGCGCCATGCTTCGGTTTCTAGGTGTTTATTCCGCTGATCGATGGAGAAAATTCGCCCTGGACTCGGATTTGATCGCCAATCCGGGCTATTTGCCCACGCCAGATTATTTCCAGGAATATCTAAACCGAAATAGCGATATCCATGTCGAATCTCTCGAAGAGATCGAACAGTGGCTGCTCACGTGCACCTATGCTCGGCGAGAGAGCTACGCCGAAAAGGTATGGCCCATTTCGGTTGAATTTGAGTGCAGAAAAACGGGAGACTGCCTCGATCACTCCCTGTGGGCGTGGAAGAAACTCCATGAACTGGGCTTTACCCCCCTTTTCATGTATGGTCAGACGCGGCTAGATGACAGCGTTGCCTTCGTGAAGAGCGACCAACCGCATCATTGGGTGCAATTCGAACACGCCGGAACTGAATTCCTGCTCGAGTCAACATGGAAGGATCAACCGCAACTCGCCGTATCCTTGTACGACATTAGCAGCTACTACCAGCCATGGCTCGCCATCGATACGGAGCTGCGCTACTTCATGTTTCCTGGATGGATCGATTACATTCTAGACGACTAAATCGTTTCGACCCGCATATCGCTGTCCGGCACCGGACTTCCCTCGCGCACATCGTCGAACCAGGCCGCCTGGAACTCGATGCGGCGACGATGCTTCATCGCCTGATTCGCCGTCAACGCGATGATCGCGTCGGCCATCGCGGCGCGGCCATCGCAGCGAGGCTTGAGGTTCGCGCGGTCGCTCGCCATCGCCTCATCGCGGGTGCGGATCAGGTACGCCAGATGCTCCATCTCCTCGCGATAACCGCGGCTCGGCACGCCCGATCCCATCGACGTCACCCCGGCCGCCACGGCACGCGTTTCCGCCGGTGCGCCGGAGGTCGATGAGGCATCGACCAGAGCGCCGGCGGTCGCAGTCACCTGGGTCGATCGCAGCTGGCCCCCCGGCGGCGGCATTCCGTAAAGATACGCGTTCTGTTCTTCCTCCACGACCAGCGTTCCCTTCGTGCCCATCACGCATTCGCCGTACTTCTCGAACGCATTGGTGTTGATCGAGGAGTAGGTGACGGTGACGACGTCGTTCTTACGCGAGGCCGCGCGGGTTGGATCGTAGTTCGGACCAGGGAACTCGTAGATGCAATA
>DASRSQ010000767.1:0-2564 GCA_035656475.1 Gemmataceae bacterium
CGACGGCGAGCGCCTTCGGGAGCTTCTTTCGTGCTTTTCCCGCACCTTTTGCCATGATTCTCTCGCTTCATAAGGTCCTGTGCGCTAAACCGCCGAGCGGACGATGCTGACGCAATCCTTGGCGATGCGCGTTATCGTTTATCTTCATTTTACGTCTGTTCGCCGGAAAAAGACAGGGTTAGTGCTCGTCCCCGGCTTCGGGGGCGACCGGCTTGGTCGCGTCGAAGAAGAGCCAGCAGACCACCGACAACACATAGGCGGAGCCAAAGAGGGCGATGTTGACGACCCAGCCGGTGTCCTTGGCGCTATCATACGCGACTTGCTCGGCGAAGCCGCAAATCGCATTCGTGGTCGCATGAGGCACGGGACCGGTGTGCCATTCGAGGATCTTGCCCGTGAGAATGCCCGCGAGCGCGCCACCCAGGTTGCCGACGGTGTTCATGCATCCTGCGACGATGCCGGAGTAGCGTTTGCCGATATCCAGGCAGCTCGCCCAGGACGAGCCCATGGTGAGATCGTTCCAGAACGCTGCGAAGGCGATCAGCAGCACGAACGCCCATGGACTGCGCATGAAGTAGATGGCGACGAAGTAACACGCCGCGCACAGGCCATGCCCGATGATGCCGAACAGGCGTCGGCCCCACTTGCGATTGCCGGTTCGGCGAATGAACATGTCGGTCAGAGCCCCGCCCAGCAGGCACGACAGCGAGCCGACCAGCAACGGCAACCCCTTCATCAAGCCGCCGATCCAGAAGGCGCTCGATGTCATGTCGGTTCCCTGCTCGATGCCTAGCTCGTTTTTGAGATAGCCAGGGAAGTAGGTGATATTGATGTACCAGCCGTAGGCGCTGCAGAAATACATGAGGCACAGCAGCCACAGGTTGACGCTGGTGAGCAGCTTGCCCCACGGCACGCGCAGCTTGCCACTGCGCGGCGTCACCGGCGGCTCGCCTTCGCGGATGGCGGCGGCGGTGTGCAGCCGGCCCTGAATCAACGCAATCTCGGCCGCGTTGACGCCGGGCTTGTCGGCAGGTTCGTCGCGGTACCACCACCACCAGGCGATGCACCAGACGATGCCGAGCGCGCCGAAGACATAGAACGTGTGCCGCCAGTGCGTGTACGTGCCGCCGTCTGACGTCGTGGTTTCGTACATCATGGCGAAGACGACGAAAGCGGTAATGCCGCCGGCGAAACGGCCGGCCATCCAGACCGCGCCTTTGGCGAAGCCGCGCTCCTCGAACGGGAACCAGCTGTGGAACGCGCGGGCGATGTTCGGGTACGCGCCGGCCTCGCCGACGCCGAAGAGGAAGCGCACGCCGAGCATGACGGCGAAGGCGGCGCTGCCGAAAAGCGAGGGATAGATCGAACCAGTGAGTGCGGTGAAGACGGACCACCACAGGACGATGCGGATGAGCGTGGTGCGGGCGCCGTACTTGTCGCCGAGCCAGCCGCTCGGGACTTCGAAGACGGCGTAGGCAAACGCGAAGGCGGTGAACAGCCAGCCCTTCTCGCTCTCGGACAGGCCGAATTCGCTCTGGATGTTGGTCGCGACGGTGCCGAAGCTGACGCGGTCCAGGTAGGTAATCATCGATAGGACGCAGGCGAAGGTGAGAACGCCATAGCGAACATTGGTGGGTTTGTCGGCAGTGCTGCTCATGTTGATCCAGCGTCAGCGGGGAGGGCGCGACCGGATCAATCTATCCCGCGCGTTGCCGAGATGCAAACGCGAAATTCGAGCTTACGCCGCCATCGGCAGGCGAATCTCTGCGGGCGCCGACTCTTGCTTGCGCATCAGCCGGTACAGATGGACGACGCCGACGGCGCCGATCAGCAGGCCGACATATGTCGTGAAGCCGAGTTCTCGGAAGAAGCGAATCTCCGGGTTCTCGGTCAGATGTGCGAGGATGTGGACCGTGATGTTGAGTGCGATCAGCGCCATCCAGCCGATACCGACAGCGATCGTGCGGCGATTCTCCCATTGCAGCATCAGGGCGCCCATGATGACGGGGAGCAGCCAGCCGTAGTAATGCAAATGGCACACTGGCGAGAGAAACATCATCAGCATGCTCAGCAGACCGAGGAACATCATGTTGCCGAGCGGGCGCTCCTGATCGCGCCAGCCGACCGCCCAGCACAGGACTCCCGTGAGAACCAGGCCGATGCCCCAGTGGATCGCACGCACCGTGGACGTCGGATTGGCCGGACGGGCATTGATGTCGCGATAAATGGCGTTGTGCATCATCGCCATGAAGGATTGGGTGTCGGTCTTGGTGATGGCGTGCAGCGTCTCGGCTCGTTCCTGGTTCTTGCCCTGGCCGATGCCGGGCAGAATGATCAGGTCGGCGAATTCCTCGTAGTAGCTGACGGTGCGTTCGGGACCGAAGACGGCACCGGGGAGGGCGATGAGTCCGAGGAACAGGCCGAGGGCGCAACCCGCCGCGCAACGAGCATCGCGGCGCCAGAGCGGATAGAGCAACAGGAACGCGGGGAAGACTTTCATGCAGATCGGCCCCGCCATCCAGATGCCGGCCTGAAAGCTTTTCCTTTGCAAGATCGCCGTCAGC
>DASRSQ010000768.1:0-4182 GCA_035656475.1 Gemmataceae bacterium
TGCAACATACGGGAGCAAGAGCTAACCAGTCTGTTAAGAATTCGACTTGAAAGGATCTGACCCATGCCTACCCGGGACGAACTGCTGGCCCGCGCCAAGAAACCCGCCGAAGACGCAATGCGGTTGCACCCTTTCTACAAGGGTAAAGTGCAGATGATTCCGAAGTGCGCGGTACGCGATTTGAGCGACCTGGCCGTCTGGTACACGCCAGGCGTGGCGGCGCCATGCAAGGCCATTCAGGCCGAACCGGATTTGGTCTACGAGCACACCAACAAGGCCAACACGATCGCCATTGTTTCCGATGGTACGCGCGTCCTGGGGCTCGGCGACATCGGGCCCGAAGCGGGCTTGCCTGTGATGGAAGGCAAGGCCCTGCTATTCAAATTTCTCGGAGGCGTAGACGCGATTCCTCTGTGCCTGCGCACGAAGGATCCCGATGAGGTCATCCGCACCGTCAAGTTGTTGGAACCGTCCTTCGGCGCGATCAACTTGGAGGATATTGCCCAGCCGAAGTGCTTTCGCATTCTGGATACGCTGCGCAAGGAGATGAGCATCCCCGTCTGGCACGACGATCAGCAGGGGACAGCCACGGTTTTGCTTGCCGGCCTCTTGAATGCGCTCAAGATCGTTGGCAAAAAGATGGGCAGCATCAAGATCGCCATGATCGGCACGGGAGCGGCCAACGTGGCATCCTATCGTTTGCTCAAGGCGAACGGCATGGTCTCCGCCGGCGTCGTGGCATGCGATAGCCGAGGGATACTCCATCGTGGCCGGCACGACATCGAAGAGCGGCAATCGGAATTTGCCGACAAATGGTGCATCTGCCGCGAAACCAATCGCGACAACGTCCAGGGAAGCATCCCAGAAGCGATGCGTGGCGCCGACGTTTGCATTGCCTTCGCCAAGTCGGATCCCGACCTCATCAAGCCGGAGTGGGTGAAGAGCATGGCCAAGGACGCCATTGTCTTTGCCTGCGCAAATCCGCTTCCTGAGATCTGGCCCTGGGACGCGCGCGAGGCCGGCGCTCGCATCGTCGGTACCGGACGCGGAGACTTTCCCAATCAGGTCAATAACTCGCTCGGTTTCCCCGCCATCTTTCGCGGCACACTCGACGTGCGGGCACGAACCATCACCGACGAAATGGCCTTGGCGGCCGCGCACGCCTTGGCATCCTTTGCCGAGCAGCGCGGCATCCAGGAAAATAACATCGTGCCGCGGATGGACGAATGGGAACTGTTTCCACGCGTTGCCGCGGCCGTGGCCATCAAAGCCCAAGAGCAGGGGCTGGCGCGATTGCAAAAGTCGAAAGAACAACTCCACGCTGAAGCGGCCAAGGTCATTCAAAACGCCCGCTCGGCCACTCGGCTTCTCATGGACGCCGGAGTTATTCCGCCAATGCCCGAACGATGAAGCTTCAAAGCTTGTAGCCGACCTTGCGCAAGAAGTCCTTGCGCCAGTTGATTTCACCTTCGTCCTCGACGCCCCTCGGTGCGAATCCATCGACGACGCCGAGGACGCCCCGCCCTTGTTCCGTTTCGGCCAAGACGATCTCCGTCGGATTGGCAGTCGCACAGAAGATTCGGCACACCTCGGGCACCATTTTCAGCGTGTTCAAAACGTTAAGCGGGTAATAGCCATCGCCCAGGAAAAGAATGAAGCTGTGGCCCGCCCCGAGCGCAACGGCATTCTTCTTTGCCAGCTCGATCATGGCGGCGTCGGTTCCGGAGAAGCGAACGAGACACTTTCCGGAAGCTTCGCAGAATGCCAGCCCAAACTTGATTCCGGGCACGGCTGTCACGAGCGCCTCGTGGATGTCCTCTACAGACTTGATGAAATGCGTCTGCCCGAGGATGAAGTTCGTGTCGTCGGGCTTGTCGATGCGCACGGTGATGATGTTCATGGCTGGCTCACTTCCGCAATTTATCTGGCTGGATATCTTAACGCAACTGTGCGGTCCCGCACATTGGCAACACTCACGTTCGCATTGAGCTGCGTTTTTGGCTTGCAATTCACGGCTTACACGCATCCCAAAACTTGGGCACGAACATTGCTCCGTTTGCGACCAACTTCGCATCGAAAAAGGAGATCGCCATGTCTACCCTGCGCCGTCCGATGCACCGAATGCCTGTAATCCTCTTGGCCGCCGTGTGCGTGTTGACTGGCGCGGTTGCCAATTCAATAGCGCGGGCTCAGGAAATTGATTCCTTTCCGGGGACACTCGTTCTTCGCGGCAAATGCATCGGCCCCATGAAAACGGTCTTCACGGTGAACATGACTCTCGAAGCCAACGGCTTCGGCGAACTCGTCGGCACCGGCCGCTATGAAATGGAATGGACCATACCCAATGGCTACGCCTGGCAGAACGGCACGAAAATGAAGGTCGATAGCTTTCCGTACAAGGGAAGTCTCGACTTCCAGGTGCGCGGCACGTTCGCGGGCAAGACCGTCAACATCGCGGGGCCGGAGAAACTGCTCATGGCCTCGATGGTATCCTCCGAAAAAACCAATGTTCCGCTGCCGAGCCAGATGCGGATGTTCAAGGCAACCTTGACGCCCGACCCGAAGACCGGCATGGACGTTTACAAGCCGACCGCGCCGATTCAATTCACGATTGGCGATTCCAAGGAAATCTGGAAGATGGCGACGATCATCGAAGGCAAGCTCCCCAGGCTGCATCCGATTCCCGTTACCATCCAGTATCCGATTCAGCCGGCAATCCCGCGGATCAAAAATCAAGCAACGTTTGTGCTGCCCAAGTCGGCGATGTTTCCGGAGGGGAAAAAATTCAAAGTGGAGGCACGCACCAATACCCCATGGACACGCTTGTGGACCGACAAGGACGAGACCAAGCGAATCACGCTGGAATTTGACAACGTCCAGCCCGGCCAAACTATGACGTTCAACTATTCCTGGACGGGTGACTTGCCCAAGCGCGTCGAAAAGGAACGCATTTACGTCAAGGTCCTGCAGCCCGCGCTCGAGGGCTATGTCGATTTCGACGTCGGCATGGCGTTCAAGATCGAGAAAGTCCGGCAGCGCCAGCTCGTGCCACGCGTGACCCAGAAGGAATACGAGCTTCGGGTATCGGTGACCGATATCTTCCATCCATCGATCGATCTTGCCGCGTTGACGGACCGGCTGGGCCTGGAACCTGTGTTGACACTCAAGCAAACCGACTACACGCCCGGCGTCAAGTTGCTCGATGTGCTGTTCCAGCAATCGCCGACGAAGTTCCTGGAATACTGGTCCCAGGGAAACTATCAGCTTAAGGGGACGGGCCCTCGGCCGGCGATCATCACGGGCAACGATGTCCCCTTCAAGCTCCGGCCGGACGGCAAGGACTTTGTCCTGCAGAATCCCGGCGGACGGGTTCCGTACCCATCCCTCCAGTTTAACGTGCTCGGCGCGCACTGGTTTGACGCGTCCATCGACAAGCTTCGCTACTCGGGCGCCTCCTATGATTCCACGCGGCTCAAACCGCGCAAGTTCATGTGGTGCCTGTACGACTACGGCGGCGCGGAGAAAGACGTTTACGACGTTCTCGGCCCATGCCTGGAAACAGTCATGGACGCCGAGGACGCTCTCGAGAATCCAATTGAATACGGAAAGCAACTCGGCGAATGCATCAAAGCGCTCAAAGAACGGCGTGAGAAATCAAGGGACAAGAAATAGAACTCATCGAGGAGTGCGGAAATATGCGGATGATCGTACTTGGATGGTCTTCACTTCTCGAACTTTCGGCAGGAGTTTGACGAACTCGATTGCACGTTTCTCGACCAGATCGTGCTGGTCGTCTGAATCTGGAAGGTGATTTGGTCGAAGTGTGGAGATTTCTTGCATACCGATGCAAAATCGCCGACACTTGTGATTTCAGCGTGTTTCACTCCGCTCCTTGTTGAACTCTTCCAGGGGCCGTTCAGGCTGTTCAACCTTGATGATCTGGTACTTGCAAGCCCCCTGTGAGTACCCTACAATTTCCCTGGTGTCGATGGCACAAGTGGTGGTATAAAGCAGTTTCGTGTAAGTCCAACACAAGTACTGCATAAGCAAAATATCCGAAGGAAGATGTTCGAGTCCTCTCTTCGGCACTGCCCCTCTCCTTTTTCCATCCAACCCCAGCTCGTTTGATTTTGAATCCGCACAAGGTCCGATGTTGCAGCCAGAATGAGCAGCAAATCGGTG
>DASRSQ010000769.1:0-2396 GCA_035656475.1 Gemmataceae bacterium
TCCCCCATGAGCAATGTGTTACTGGTGCCGTCAGTGATCATGTTCAGCGCGACGCCTTTATTGTTGTTGACCCACGCGCCCAGGACGCCTGTATCTCCGTCGCCTTTGTAGCGATCCGCCCAGCGTCGTCCCGCGACCCCCAGGTAGTTCGTCAAGCCGCGCGTGCCGAAGTCTGCGTAAATCGTCGAATTACTCTGGCCGCTGGAGTTTGGATGCTCAGGACAGAGGAACGCAGGTACAGGTGTGCCGACCCAGGGCCCGGAATCCCTCCCCGTTCGCTTGAACGTGGTGGCATAGAGATTCGCGGATTCAAGGAAAGGCAAGATTGCGCAGGTCCAGCCTGTCTGCTCGAAGCCAAACAGCGGAAAGCGCTGATACGTTTCATAGTAATTCAGCACGGCCAACCCGAGCTGCTTCATGTTATTCGCGCAGTGCATTCTGCGCGCAGCAGCCCGCGCGCTCTGAACGGCAGGGATCAACACTGCGACGAGGATGCCGATAATCGCCAGAACGACCATTAACTCGATCAACGTGAGCCCACGCCGCGCTTTGCATCTCATCAGTGGTTCCAAAACCGACGCTTGCCAGCCGGGGTCAAAGCGCAGGCTGTTGCCAGAAGCAACAGCGCGAAAGTGCCGGGTTCCGGCACCGCAGTGGCATTGCCCGCGCCCGATCCATTGAGCGCCTGCAACCAATTCGAGGAAATGAGCGCGAGGTCTTGCGAGTTGACGATGCCATCTTCATTCACGTCGCCAGCTGGCAGCACGCCAGTTGCTAGCCAATTGCTGGATACGGCCGCTAGATCTTGGCTGTTGACGATCCCGTCGGTATTGGCGTCGCCGGCCAGATAGGGCACGACGCTAACCACATAGTTGTCGAAATAGCCATGATCCGACGACTCGGGGAATGTTCCGATTTGAAACGCGGCAGAATCGAGAAACGCAGACGTTTGGGTGCGAAACGGAACTCCGGCCGCCAGCGGTGTTCCATCGACTGACAGATTTACCGTCTTGGACGTGTAGTCCAAGGTGAAGTCGAAATGCACGAATGTGTCCTGGGCGATGGCCGGCCCGTAAAACTCCGATCGAATGCCGGGCCCGTTGGGGTCGATATTGCCCGATGCGTTGATTGGCACCGAAATGAACGTTCGAATTTCGCCGCCAGATTGCTGTAACCCGAAGCGGCTGGTGCGATCGATATTCTGGTCCGCGATATCGATCGCGTAGACAGGGCTACTGTCATCGACATTCGGAGAAAGCGTTCGAGCCATGTCGACCTGTATGCGAACTCTCTCATTCGGTCCGGGCGTGTAGCCAAGATTCGGCCAAACGTACGATCCGTCGTTCAGGCCTCCGCCATCGCCTTCAATGGCCTGCGCGCCCGAGGCAACCTTCGATGATTCCACGCTGTATGCCGTGGGACTGCCGCCAAAGGCTTGCCATGGATTGCTGTCGTCCTGGCCAAACGGCGAACTCCCGGCGGTGAACGTCGGCGCTTCGAATCCGTTCGAATCGTAGAGGATGGTTTCACTACGGGCACTGGTCACGAGGCAAAGCAACAAGGAAACAGCTAGGGCACGGACGAAAGCATGAGAGTGCATCGGTGTTCCTGGTTCTAAGGCGCGGAGAGCGTAGACGTCACGACTCGCCTCGCCCCCTAGCAATTCGCAAGCCGTAAGGGCGCAAATCAGGAGCCACCTGCGCAATTAAGGGCTTTTCGCCTCGAATTCAGAATCCCGCCCAGTCGCCTGCAACGTGCCGTCGCAATGATTCCACCCGTATCGTGGCGAAATACTCGTCGCGAGTGACGCGTTTTTGGTCACCGATTGTCAATACAGCGGGAGGGACCGTGACCACGCGGGATCGACGGGACCTGCTACTCAGGCTTTGGACCGTGAACACGATCGGCCGGTTCTGAAAGCATGTCGGCCCTCATGCGGTGCGGGCGCGGTTCGAGGTTGCCTTTTTTATCTTCGGCAACCGCGAGAAGTTCGACGGTTTGCGTCGTTGGCGCAAGCTGCAAAGCAATCTTCCAGTTCTCCAAGCCTGCATCGGCCGCGAGCGGAGTGGCCTCTTGTTCATTCACCGTGACGCGCTTGATGGTTCCATTGTCAGCGGCAATTCCATAAACCAACAGCTTCCCGTCGTCACGAGCCTCGTAACGTGTGATGACGGTCGTCGGCGGCAGATCGTCAACCGTATCGTCGAGATATCGCTCGTAGTCTTCCGCGAGCGTCGAGTTGCCCCACGGTTCGAAGATGTCCGCGGTGTCGATCCGTTTCATATTCAGCTTGCGATATTCGTGTGCATCCATCCGGGTTTTGAAAATTCCGTAGGTGCAATCGATGGCTTCGACGCCGTCGAGCAGCACCGACGGCGATCCACCGTGAAAGACCC
>DASRSQ010000770.1:0-4907 GCA_035656475.1 Gemmataceae bacterium
ACGCGGTCGTAGGCGGCGCGCGATTCCTCGCAGAAGGTGACGATGCGAAATCGCCGCGCGCTGTCGAACTCGATCAGGCGCTCACAAAAACGCTGACCAACCATGCCGTTGCCGACGACAACGATAGTTTTGCGATCCGCGCCGGACTGACTGATCATGAGCACACCGCTCTCTTGGCTATCTGGACTTGTTATGCCATCGAGGCAAGCTCGGGCAGACCGCTTTCCGACCGAGCGGGAACTTCGACAACTTCGCCTTCACTGATCGAAAGGCTGGAAAATGAAATGCACGTCACGCCCACGCCAGCGATTAACAGGGCGGTGTGCCAATCAACGGCTTCCGTTTTGAACAGAAAGCCGAGAACAATCGCTCCGGCATTTCCTCCCGCGCCGACGATGCCACTGACGGCGCCCAGCGCGCGTCGATTGATAAAGGGCACAATCGCGAAGGTGGCGCCATTGGACATCTTCACGAACATGGCGAGCGCGATCAGCAGCGGAATAGCGAATGCCAGCGTCGTCGCCTGCGAAAAGAGGAGCAGACAGATACCTTCGCCGAAGACCGCCAGGAACAGCCATTTGATGCGACCGCCGCCCCCCCCGTAACGACCGCAGCGATCGCCGATCCAGCCGCCGACGGCACGCATGAAAAGATTCATGCCGCCAAAGGTTGCCGCAATCAGCCCAGACATTCTCAGTGCCTGAGTGGTATCAAGCTGCTTGAAGTAATCGAAGTAGTCGAGGAAGTAGATCGCGGCAATATTGTCGATCGTCAGCTCGACGCCGAAGCATGCCGCGTACGTCAAAAACAAGGCCCACACGCGCCGATCACGGCAGGCTTCGGCGAAACTGCCGCCAGCGGCTTGCACGACGGGCATTCGCTTCGTGGCGCGAAGCTCTCGGTAATTGCCGAGCGGCGTATCTTGGGTAAGAAAGTAGTAGGCCACTCCGACGAGCGCACACATTCCGCCTGCCAACAGCATGGCGACGCGCCATCCCGCCGCTTGCGTGAGCCCCAAAGTTCCCACCAAGGCGGCAAATAAGAGCGGCATGGCGATCTGTGTGACGCCACCGCCGAGGTTGCCCCAGCCCGCGGTCATGGCGTTGGCCGTGCCAACACAATTGGCGGCGAACATCCGCGACGTGTGGTACTGCGTCACGACGAAAGCGGCGCCGATCACGCCGATCGTCACTCGGAAAAAGAGAAACGTCGGGAAGTCATGCGCCAGGCCGATTGCCATCACCGGGAGCGAACCAAGGATCAATAGCCCAGAGTAGCTGATGCGTGGGCCGAAGCGGTCGCACAACCAGCCGACCAAGAGCCGCGCGAGGAGAGTCGCACTTACGGATCCAATGATGCACCAGCCGACCTGGTCCTTGGTGAGCGCCAACTCTTCGCGCACCACAGGCATCAAGGGCGCCACGCCAAACCAGGCGAAGAAGCAAAGAAAGAAAGCGATCCACGACATGTGGAACGCTCGCATCTGTGGCGTGGAAAAGGAAAGGAGCCGTATGCGCGCAGCCTTGCCATCAGAACCATCAGCTTGCATGGCGGAATTGCCTCTCGCGTGTTCTGGTCCGTCAAAAACGAATCTCGTCGCGACAACTCCGCCCGGTGTCGCTCGATCACTTGCATGCCCGCCAATGCAAGACACGCGCCGCCCAGCAAAGCAGGCAACCGTTTTTCGGACATCCGAAGAAGACCAGCCGCTTTCCGGAACTTGGAGAACGGCAGACCGCCCAAGTCACGGGCAGAGACGCCCAACCCCTAGGCAGGCCGGACGTTCCGGCCGTTCGGTATTCCACAGGATTCGCCGTCCGAACTCCTGGAAACTCAAGGGTTTGCCGCAATTCCTTTTTGTGCAGGGTGATTTGGAACGCAATTTCCTAATACCGTCCCATCAGTCCGGACGTCATAACCGGGCGAAATCCGGTAACCCGTTGCGGACAGATGCCAGTCGACAACCTTGCACCAGCGGTCGCTTCGCCCTGTTCGGCTCGGGACGAGCTCGTCCGACGCCTTAGTACGCGCTATCGGCTCGTGCTTCTCACGGTGGTTGTATTGGTCGTTGCGGATCAGGCGTTGATTCAACCGCTGCTGCTGCGGATGAATGGTTATGCGCCTGCTATCAACATGGCCGGTCGGCAGCGCATGCTCAGCCAGAAGCTGGCTAAGGCGGCGCTTGGGCTGCAAACGGCTGCGGATGAGCCCCACCGCAGCGCGTTCCGCGCCGAGTTGCAGGACTCTCTTTCGGAATGGTCTGCGGCGCATGAATCGCTGCAACGCGGCGCGAGCGATCGCCGCATTGCGCTGGTTTCCTCTCCGGCCATCAGCAAGGCGTGGTCGGAATTGGAGCCGCATTTCACGGCGCTGCGCCGTGCGGCCGAGACACTGGTAAGAGGAACTGCGATTTCCGCCGATAAACTTTCGGCGCAGGTCGAAACAATCATACGGCGCGAACCGGCGTTTCTCCGCACCATGGACCGCCTCGTCACGCTGATGGAAACGCGGTCCGCCGCCGAGATCCAACGTCTGCGCTTCATGGCCCTGGCCGTGGCAGGCACGATCGTCGCGCTGATAACCGCATTAGGATGGTTCGTGGTCCGGCCCGCGACTCGTGTTATCCGAGGCCAGGTCGATGAACTGGAGCACGCCGTGGCCCAGCGGACGCGCAAGCTCGATGAAATGTTCGTCACCCTAAGCTTCGAAACTGCCGAGCGCGAGGCAGCGCAGGTTCGGAACCAGGCCTTGGCGGTGCAATTGGCACATGCCAATCGAGTCGAATCGGTCGGTCATCTGGCAGCAGGCCTGGCCCATGAGCTGAATCAGCCCTTCGCGGCAATTGTCAACTACACCGAAGCCTGTCACGTGGCATTGGAACAGCCGCTGGATGATCAAAGTCGACCTCGCTTGAAAGGATTGATTGAGCGAGTGCGCCAAGCTTCGCTGCGGGCGGGCGGCATCGTGCGACGAATTCGGAATTTTGTGCAGCCAGGCGCGAATACGACAACGCCCACCGAACTGGTAACGCTGGTGCGCGAGGTCGTCGAGTTATGTACCCCCGAAGCGCAGCGCGCAGAAACATCGCTCTTCCTACAGCCTCCTGCTGTCGACGAAATCATGGCCGACGTCGATCCCATTCAAATCCAACAAGTACTGGTCAATTTGATTCAAAATGCCCTGCACGCCGTACAAGAATCGCGAGCCCGCGATCGCGAAATCGTCTTGCGCATCGCGGCGCAGGCCGATGTCGTGCAGATCGACGTCGCGGACAACGGCCAAGGGCTCGCGGCCGAAGATGCCGATACGCTCTTCGCACCTTTTCACACGACGAAAGCCGAGGGCCTGGGGATCGGTCTGTCGATCTGTCGTTCGATCGTCGAAAAACATCAGGGAACCATTTGGGCCCAGTCTCGCGCTCCCGCTGGTGCTCAATTCTCGTTTGTACTACCGCTTAGCGACCATGCCGTCGAGCACAACCGACAATCAGACAGTGTTTGTCGTTGATGACGACGAGCAAATGCGCGAGTCGCTTTGTGTCTTGCTGGAAATGCTCGGCTTTCGGGTCAAGGCATTCGACGCGCCGGGCAGTTTTCGGCGCTTCTATCGGTCCGAGATGGCCGGTTGCCTGATCCTGGACATTCGCATGCCGCGGCAGTCGGGCCTGCAGCTCTACGAGCAACTTCTTGCCGAAGGTAAACGTATCCCCGTGATATTCATCACGGCGCATGCCGATGTCTCGACGGCTGTCGCGGCCATGAAGACCGGAGCGATCGAATTCTTGGAAAAGCCGTTCGAAAGGGGGACGCTTCTCGATCGTATCGATAAGGCCCTGGCGCTCGACACCTCTTGGCGCGAGCGCGACGCGGAGTTTTCCGCGATGGCCGAGCGCGTTGAGCGCCTCAATCATCGCGATCGAGAAACACTTGCACTGATTCAAGCGGGTCTGACGAACAAAGCCATCGCAGGCCGTCTGCAGCTTACGGAACGCGCTGTGGAAATGCGTCGCTCGACCCTCATGCGCAAGCTGCGCGTACGCACTTTGCCCGAGCTCATCGAGTTAACGGCCACTCATAAAATCCTGGCGGACTTGCGCCGGCCAACGTGACGCAAACACGCTACTCAGCAGGCAAAGTGCTCCTAAGACCGCCAACGACGAACTCATCGGCTCGGAGACCGACAGTACCCCGCCCTTGGCCTGTAACCAGTTCGAAGCTACCAGCCCGATGACTTGGCTATTGACGATGCCATCATGATTGGCATCTCCTATCGCTCCCGCGCCGGCGACGAGCCAATTGCTGGACATCAAGGCAATGTCCTGGCTGTTGACGATGCCATCTGAGTTGACGTCCCCCGGAATCCGCACGCCCGCCGTGTGCTCTTGCAAAACCGTCATCACCGGCCGATCGGCCTGGTTGGCCTTACCCAGGTTGGTCGGTTCGGCGGTAAATAAATAGTTCTGCCACCACGGCCCGGCCGCCCACCACGTCCAGCCAATCCACGAAGAGGTATGAGCTTCGACATAATTGAGCATGTTGTTGAGCGTCTCGTCGCCGATCTGATTGGCGGCCGTACCAATCGTCGAATTCGCGACCGCAAACTCTCCCAAAAAGCCCTTCAAGTGATTCGTTTCGAGCCACTGCGTGAAGCTCGTTAACCTCTCGACGCCGATCATCGGATCGTTGTTGGTAATCTTGGCTGTCGTGCCTGAGCCGTCGGGGTCGAGATACTGATGCGCCTCGATGGCGAAATTGTTGCCAGGGTCGACGATCTTGAGCATCGCGGTGGTGTTCGGAGTGCCGTACCAGTTGTCGCTCCACGAATCGGCGTTCGTCCACGCATTGCCTGGCACCAGGATCAGGTTCTGAGCGCCCTGACTGCGAATAGCGGCGATCGCCGTATTAGCC